>NZ_JBFTKS010000009.1:0-249583 GCF_056396065.1 Allobosea sp. 05T433
CCCTCATCACAATCGCAAAACGCAAAACGCGGCGCTCGATGCTAAAACATCGGCGCCGCGTTCCCATTACCGCGGGGTGGAGCAGCCCGGTAGCTCGTCAGGCTCATAACCTGAAGGTCGTCAGTTCAAATCTGGCCCCCGCAACCAAAAATCCCAAAAAACACTCAAGCCCGCCGCGATAAACGCTGCGGGCTTTCTGCGTTCTAACCGGCAAAACACGCCACGCGAGATCCGCCTCAGATGAGCGGTATCGTCCCTCGCTCCTCACCTCTTCGACCTGCCCGCAAGTACCCAGCAGACGATCGATGAAGCGATGATGCGAAGCCATTTCCTACCGCCGGAAATAGACGACCATCTTGAGGTGCCGGTACTCGTCTACAGTCAGCATCTCGTGCAGGAAGCCGAGCTCGGTGCCGTCTGAATCCAGGATGGCCCCGATGCCCCGAGCGTAGCTCTCCAAGCTCGGTTGCTCGAGCCATCGGCGGAAATCCGGGGACAGCGTCTTCAGTTCATCAACCAGCGCCAACATCGCCGGATCGTCTGGAACCGCGGCCAGATCACCGCGAAATTGCGCGAGAAGCTTCGGCGCTTCCTCGCGCCACTGGGGAAGGCGTTGGCGGAACGCCGGATCGGCAAAGACCAGGCGCATGACATTGCGGTCCCGTTGCTCGCGATCTGCGAAGCCGAATACATCGTTCGCGGTCGCATTCCAGGCAACGACATCCCAACGCAAGTTGGCGACATAGGCGGGTCGCGTCACGAGATCATCCAGCAAATTCTGGATGAGCGGGCTGACGGATGGCCATTGATAGGCTTCAGGTGGCGGAGGTCGTCTGTGCGCCAGCAGGAACAGATGGCTGCACTCGGCATCGTCCAGTTTCAGGGCTTTCGCCACCTTGAGCAGAAAGCCTTCCGAGACCTGGATGTCTCGACCCTGCTCAAACCATGTGTACCAGGTCAGGCCGACGCCCGCGAGTGCCGCCAGCTCCTCTCGCCGGAGCCCCGGCGTGCGACGCTGGCCGGTTGAGGGCAGGCCCGCATCGACTGGCGTGAGCTTCTTTCTGCGACGCATCAGGAAACCCGAGAGGTCGGTTCGCGTGCGCGCAAATGTACGACCGGACAAGACCATTACCTCCAGCAACAGGATAATTTCTTATATTGTAACAGGATGACCGTGCCTCGAAAGTCCCGCCGCGACAAGGAGGCAGCATGACTTCTCAGGACGAACCCGATCTTCCCCTTTCCAGAACGACGACAGAAGGCACCGCCTCACCGCCTGGAACAGCTGGGGCACGCGAATGGCTCGGGCTGGCGCTGTTGGCCTTGCCGACAATCCTGCTCGGTCTGGACCTGACGCTGCTTCACCTGGCGCTTCCGGCGCTTGCCGCCGATCTGCAACCGAGCAGCGTGCAAGCGCTCTGGATCATGGATGCCTACGGCTTCATGATAGCGGGTTTCCTGATCACCATGGGGACGCTCGGCGATCGTATCGGCCGCCGCAAGCTTCTGATGATGGGGGCGGCTGCCTTCGCCGTCGCCTCGGCGCTCGCCGCCTTCTCCACGAGTGCCGTGATGCTGATCGCGGCCCGGGCAGTGCTCGGAGTAGCCGCCGCAACGCTGATGCCGTCGACGCTGGCGCTCATCACGAACATGTTCGCCGATCCAAGGCAGCGCGCTCTTGGCTTTGGAATTTGGGCGACCATGTTCGCGCTCGGCATGGCGCTTGGACCGGTCGTGGGCGGCGTACTGCTGGAGCATTTCTGGTGGGGTGCAGCCTTTCTCATAGCCGTGCCCGTTGTCGGCCTGCTGCTTTTGCTGGCGCCTGTCCTTCTGCCCGAGTATCGCGCATCACATGTCGGCAGGCTGGACCTTGCGAGCGTCGGCCTTTCGCTCGCCGCCATGCTGCCTTCGGTCTATGGCATCAAGCAGGTCGCCAAGGATGGCTTCGGACTTCATCCGGTCGGCGCCATTGCGATGGGACTTGCCTTCGCCACGCTGTTCGTGCGCCGGCAGCAGCGCCTCGCCGACCCGCTGCTCGACATGTCGCTGTTTGCCAACAGAGCTTTCAGCGTGGCGTTGATCGTGCTCCTCTTTGGCCTCGTCGCGGTCGGCGGCTCGATGCTGCTGGTCACGCAATATCTGCAGCTCGTGGCCGGATTTTCTCCACTGGTCGCGGGTCTCTGGATGGGGCCGCCCGCGCTTGCCATGGTCGCGGCCGGCGTCACGGCACCGCTGATTGCCCGGCGCGTTCGCCCCGGCTTCGTGGTGGCCGGAGCGCTGGGGTTGTCGGTTGCGGGCTATCTGATGCTGACCCAACTGGATAACAGCGCGTCCGGCGTGGCCATTGTCGTCGCCGGCTTCTCGTTGGCCTATCTCGGGCTTGGCACGATCGCTGCGCTGGGTACGGACCTCGTGGTTGGATCGGCCCCCGCCGACAAGGCAGGCTCGGCATCGGCGATGTCCGAGACGGTGCAGGACCTCGGCGTATCGCTCGGCATTGCAGTGCTTGGCAGCCTCGCCACCGCCATCTATCGCCGAGCCATGCTCGACCGCATGCCTGATCATCTCGGTCATCAAGCGCAAGAGGCCGTTGGAGACAGCTTGTGGGCGGCATCCTCGGTTGCGTCGCAGCTGCCTGTCGGCCTGATGGAAGAGGCGCAGGCTGCGTTCACAGCAGGGTTCAGCACCGCGGCCATGTTCAGTGCCGTGAGCGTTTCACTCCTCGCCATCCTCGCTGCCGTCTCGCTGCGGCATATTGGCGTCATTCACGGTAGCGAGCCGCCCCGGTGAAGCGGGTGGAGCCCTTTCGGGACGGTCCGGCGCTGAAGGGCCACATCACCGGCCCCGAGGCGATCCGGGATCAGGCGAGAGCCGGCGCCGACCGCGTGCGGACCCCGCTGGAACGTTCAGGGCAGAAGGTCGTCATGCCTCGCTGGTTCGCATATTCGCGAAAAGCGGCCAGAGCGCGAATGCAGCCCGCAGCGACGATTATCCCGCGGTCACCTCGGGGCGCCGCCCCAACGCGTCGAGGTTACGGGAAGCCAGATGCGCATCATGGCATCGAAAGGGGATCTGCTCAGGCCCCTTGCCGCAGGACCCGGCGCAAAAATCGACCACGCTCGACGTGGCCGGTTCTGTTTTGAAATGGCGGACAGGGCGGGATTCGAACCCGCGATACGGTTTCCCGTATACACACTTTCCAGGCGTGCGCCTTCAACCACTCGGCCACCTGTCCGGCGGGCTGCTTATGACCGCCGAGCCGGCTTCTTTCAAGGCCTGAAACGCGCTTTTCGTATTCTTGCGTGGAGAGCGCCGGACAAGGTTGCAAAGCCGTGCCCGAATGGGCACATCGGATGCGAAGGGCGCGTGCGGGGAATGGGGCGGGATGCTGCGTTTTTTCATCCGTTTGCTGGGTTATCTTGCTGTCGCCAGCGGATTCGTGGCGCTGGTCATCGACGGCGCGCGTTCGATCGCCAATTCCTCGCTTCAGTTCACGCCGCTCGGCGAAATCCTCCTCATTCTGCTGCCGACGCGCTATCCGCTGCTGCAGCCAGCCATCGAGCGCAATCTCCATCCGCTGCTCTGGGACCCGATGCTGCTCTCGCTGATGCGGTCGCCCGTCGCGCTGGTCGCGCTGGTGCTCGGTTTCCTCCTGCTCTGGCTCGGCGCGAGGCCCGAGCCGCAGGTCGGTATCGTCACGCGACGGTGAAGGGCCATGCAGGGCGAGCGCCTGTCGGAACGGCGGCGCCATGCTTATCTCGGGAGCAACTGTTGGAGGATGGAGCCGATCATGTTCTCCCTGCGCAAGAAGACGACCCTGCCCAGCCCGGCCGAGGCCCTGCCCGGCCGGTCCGAGCCGATCCCGACAGCCGAGCGCCATTTCCTGAACGATCGCCCGTTGCAGGGCCCGTATCCCGCCGGGACGCAGAAGGCCCTGTTCGGCCTCAGTTGTTTCTGGGGGGCTGAACGCAAGTTCTGGCAGATCGAGCACGGCATCTGGGTCACCGCAGTCGGCTATGCCGGAGGCATCACACCCAACCCGAGCTATGAGGAGGTGTGCAGCGGGCTGACCGGGCATAACGAAGTCGTGCTCGTGGTCTTCGATCCGGCCAGGCTCTCCTACGAGGCCCTGCTCAAGACCTTCTGGGAGAATCACGACCCGACGCAGGGCATGCGGCAGGGCAATGATGTCGGCACCCAGTACCGCTCCGGCATCTATGTCTTCGACGAGGCACAGAAGCTGGCTGCCGAACGCAGCAAGGCAGATTACCAGAGCGCCCTCGCCTCGCGCGGCTACGGACCGATCAGCACGGAAATCCTCGACGCGCCCGCCTTCTATTTCGCCGAGGACTACCACCAGCAATATCTCGCCAAGAATCCGGCAGGCTATTGCGGCCTCGGCGGCACCGGCGTCGCCTGCCAGATCGGCGTCGGCGTCGACGCCTGATCACGCCCAGCCCCAAACCGATAAGGAGGCCCCGCAGGCTCGCTTGCGGGGCTTCTTCGCATCATGGCAAGAAGCGTCGAGACGATCACGCAGGGGCAGGACGATGGGCGAGCGCGAGATGGAAGCCGGGAACGGGCCCGTTCACCGGCCCTCCGCAGCGACCCGAATTCTGGAATCCATCCTCTTCGCCAGCCGCTGGCTGCTTGCCCCGTTCTACATCCTGCTCGTGCTGGCCCTCGCCGGGCTGCTGATCAAGGCGTTGCAGGAGGCGTTCCACGTCCTGAGCCATGTCTTCACCGCCAGCGAAGCGGACGTGATCCTCGGCGTGCTGGCGCTGGTCGACCTGACCTTCACCGGCTCCCTGATCGTGATCGTGATCTTTTCGGGTTACGAGAATTTCGTCTCGAAGATCGATACCAATGCGCATCGCGACTGGCCGGACTGGATGTCGAAGATCGATTTCTCCGGGCTGAAGCTGAAGCTGATCTCCTCGATCGTCGCCATCTCCGCCATCCAGGTGCTGAAGGCCTTCATGAACGTGAAGGGCACCAGCGACCGCGACCTGATGTGGTATGTCGCGATCCATCTCGTCTTCGTCAGCTCGGGCCTGTTGATGGCTCTCAGCGACCGGATTTCCGGCGATGCGCAGGGCAAGGCCGGCGGCGCAAACGGACACTAAGACGGGCCGCGCTGCACCGGGGGCCGCCCCCCTGTGCCCCGAATTAGCCACACTATTGCGCGCCCTGCGTGCAAAACGCGCCGGCATTGCCAGTCGCGCACTTGATCAGCCGGCAAAAGCTGCGAACACTCCCGGGTTCATAGGGAGCTTCCGTGACATGACCATGACTTTCAGATCGAAACTTGCGGCCGCAGGTCTCGTGCTCGGCGGCGTTGCGTTTGCAGCGGGCCTCGCCTTTGCCCAGGCGCCAGCCTTCTTCCGCATCGGAACGGGCGGCACGGCCGGCACCTACTACCCGATCGGTGGCCTGATCGCGAATGCGATCTCGGCGCCCCCGCAACTGGTCGCAACGGCCGTCGCCAGCAACGGCTCGGTCGCCAATGTCAACGCGATCGTCGGCGGCGCGGCCGAATCCGGCTTCGTCCAGGCTGATGTCGCCTATTGGGCTTATTCCGGCACCGGCGTCTACGAGGGCAAGCCGAAGGTCGCCGATCTGCGCTCGATCGCCAACCTCTATCCCGAGTCGGTCCATCTCGTCGTCCGCAAGGCCTCGAATGTGAAGAGCGTCGCCGATCTCAAGGGCAAGAAGGTCTCGCTCGACGAGCCGGGCTCCGGCACGCTGCTCAACGCCAAGGCGATCCTCAACGCCTATGGCATTACCGAGAAGGACATCTCGGCCGAATTCCTCAAGCCGAACCAGGCAGCCGAGAAGATGAAGGACGGCTCGGTCGACGCCTTCTTCTTCACCGGCGGCTTCCCCGCTGCCGCGATTTCGGAGCTGGCCTCGACCGGCTCGGGCATCGACATCCTGCCGATCTCCGGACCGCAGGCCGAGAAGCTCTCCAAGGAGTTCCCCTTCTTCGCCGCCGACGAAATCCCGGCCGGCACGTACAAGGATGTCGGCGCGATCAAGACCGTCGCCGTCGGCGCGCATTGGGTGACTTCCGCCAAGGTTTCTGCCGACACCGTCTATGCCGTGACCAAGGCCCTGTGGAGCGACAAGGCCCGCGCCGCGCTCGATGCCGGCCATGCCAAGGGCAAGGCGATCCGCAAGGAGACCGCGCTGTCGGGCCTGCAGGGCGTGCCGCTGCATCCCGGCGCCGAGAAGTTCTACAAGGAAGCCGGGCTACTGAAGTAAGCCGCCGCGACCTCCCCTTTCCCGCATGGGAAAGGGGCCAAGGGAGACGGCGCGAGGCCTCACGCGAGAGGCCTCCGGCAAATCCTCCCCGTTCAGACCTCGCTTTCCCTCACCCCTGCCCCTCTCCCCATCCGGGAGAGGGGTTTGCCGTTGAGTTTTGACATGACAACCCAGCCCTCCGCCGCCGAACTCGCCAAGCTCGAGGAAGAACTCGATCCGGAAATGCAGTTCCGCAAGGTGCCGCATGGCACCTCGCTGATCATCGGCGGATTGCTGCTCGCACTCTCGGCTTTCCACTACTACACGGCCGGCTTCGGACTACTGCGCGAGACGACGCATCGCGGCATCCATCTCGCCTTCGTGCTCAGCCTGATCTTCCTGGTGTTCTCGGCCCGCAAGAGCGATGCCCAGACGGTGCACGCCTCGACGCTGCTGCGGCCGGGGGGCGTGCCGCTCTACGATTGGATCTGCGCCGTCGCGGTGGCGATCTCGAGCCTTTACGTGCCCTGGATCTTCGAGGACATGGTCTTCCGCGTCGGCAATCCCTCTACGCTCGACGTCGTCATGGGCACGATCACCATCGTGCTGATGATCGAGGCGACGCGGCGCGCGATCGGCTGGGGGCTGCCGATGATCGCGCTCTTCGCCATTGTCTACGCGATCTTCGGCAACTGGTTTCCCGGCATCTTCCTGCACCCGGGCGCGACCTGGTCGACCCTCGTCAACCATCTCTATCTGACCAGCCAGGGCGTCTATGGCGTCGCGCTTGGCGTGGTCGCAACCTATGTCTTCCATTTCGTGCTGTTTGGCGTGCTCGCCACGCGGATCGGGCTCGGCCGGCTCTTCCTCGGCGTAGCGGCTGCGCTCGCCGGGCGCTTCGCCGGCGGACCGGCAAAGATCTCGATCTTCGGCTCCGCCCTGTTCGGCATGATCTCGGGCTCCTCCGTCGCCAATACCGTGACGGTCGGCTCACTGACGATCCCGATGATGATCCGGCTCGGCTACCAGCGCCATTTTGCGGCAGCCGTCGAATCGACGGCCGCGACCGGGGGGCAGATCACCCCGCCGATCATGGGCGCCGCCGCTTTCCTGATGGTCGAATTCCTGAACCTGCCCTACGCGACGATCGTCATCGCCGCGATCATCCCCGCCTTCATGCATTTCTTCGGCGTGCTGATGCAGGTGCATTTCGAGGCGAAGCGCTCCGGCATGCGCGGCCTGACCGATGCCGAGATTCCGAATCTCCGTGAAGTCTTTGCCCGCGACTGGCCGACGATCGCGCCCCTCTTTGCGCTGATCCTGGTGCTGTTCACCGGCTATACGCCCTATCTCGCTGCGTTCTGGGGCATCACCGGCTGCATGCTGGTTGGCCTCGCGCAGTATCGCGCCGCCTCGGCCCTCGCCTTCGCGCTCGCCATCGGCCTTGCCGCGCCAACCGAGTTCCTGCGCGTGCCCGGCGTCAACGCGACCTTCACGCTGGCCTGTTTCGCGGTGATGGCGCATGGCGTGCTGATGCGCTCGGACGAGGGGCGCCGGCGCATGAACGACATGGTCGATGCCTTCATCCTCGGCGCCAAATACGCCATTGGCGTCGGCGCGGCGGCGGCGACCGTCGGCATCATCGTCGGCGTGGTGACGCTGACCGGCGTCGGCTTCAAGATCTCCTGGATCGTGACCTCGCTCGCCGATCAATGGGCCAAGGGCGTGCTCGATCTCGTGCCGTTCCTGCCCTTCGACATCAAGTCGGCGACGCTGTTCTTCACGCTGCTGCTCACCGGCATCGTCTGCATCCTGCTCGGCTGCGGCGTGCCCACCACGGCGAACTACATCATCATGGTGACGGTGGCCGCGCCGGCGCTCGGCCTGCTCGGCGTCAACCCGCTGGTGGCGCATTTCTTCGTGTTCTATTACGGGGTCCTCGCCGATGTGACCCCACCAGTCGCGATCGCAGCCTATGCCGGAGCGAGCATGGCCGGCGCCGATCCGTTCAAGACCGGCAACACCGCCTTCCGGCTGGCGCTCGGCAAGGTGCTGGTACCCTTCGTCTTCGTGTTTTCTCCCTCGATGCTGATCATGGCGCCGGGCTTCACCTGGACCGAGCTGATCGGCTCGACCGCGGCCTGCATCGCCAGCATCACCTTCCTCTCTGCCGCTTTCGCCGGCTGGTTCCTGGCCCCGCTGGCAATGTGGGAACGCGTTGTCGTCGGCATCGCCGCCCTGCCGATGATCCTGGCGACCCCGGCCAGTGTCCTGGCGGGGCTCGTCATCGCAGCCCCCGTCCTGCTGCGTCAGGTGGGGGCGCGGCGGGCCAGCGTGGCGCCGGCCTGAGTTCCCGATATGTTCTTGCCAGTGAGCTGAGCATTCGCTAGCCTCCCCCAAGGGAACAGGGAGGCGCGGATGGTCACGCGGGTCGCGACGGTTGCGTTCGAGGGCATCGAGGCGCGCGCCGTCGACGTGCAGGTCCAGGTCACAGCGGGCGGCGTCGCCTTCCTTCTGGTCGGCTTGCCGGACAAGGCGGTGGCGGAAAGCCGCGAGCGAGTGCGTGCCGCGCTGATCGCATCGGGACTGGCGCTGCCGGCCAAGCGCATCACGGTCAATCTGGCGCCGGCCGATCTGCCAAAGGAGGGCAGCCATTACGATCTCCCGATCGCACTAGCGGTCATGGCCGCCATCGGCGCGATCCCTGCCGATGCGCTCGCCGGCTATACAGTCCTCGGCGAACTTGCGCTCGACGGCTCCATCACCTCCGTCGCAGGCGTCCTGCCAGCAGCGATGGCCGCCTATGCCCGCGGACAAGGGCTTATCTGCCCCGCCGCCTGCGGCCCGGAGGCCGCCTGGGCTGCCGCCGATGTCGATATCCTTAATCCGCGCTCGCTGATCCAGCTCGCGAACCATTTCAAGGGTACGCAGGTGATGGCCCGGCCAGTGCCGTCCGTGGCCCGGCAATCCGGGCCCCTGCCCGATCTCGCCGATATTCGCGGCCAGGAAAGCGCGCGCCGCGTGCTGGAGATCGCCGCCGCCGGCGGCCATAATCTCCTGATGAACGGGCCTCCCGGTGCCGGCAAGTCGATGCTGGCGAGCCGCCTGCCCTCGATCCTGCCGCCGCTTTCGCCGCGCGAACTGCTCGAGGTCTCGATGGTGCATTCCGTCGCCGGGCATCTCGCCGAGGGAGCGCTGACCGATCGCCGCCCCTTTCGCGCGCCGCATCACTCGGCCTCGATGGCGGCACTCGTCGGTGGCGGCCTGCAGGCCAAGCCCGGCGAGGTTTCGCTCGCCCATCACGGCGTGCTTTTCCTCGATGAATTGCCGGAGTTCCAGGCTCAGGCCCTCGACGCGCTGCGCCAGCCGATGGAGACCGGCGAGGTGCTGATCTCGCGCGCCAACCACCGCGCCATCTACCCCGCGCGATTCCAGCTTGTCGCCGCAATGAACCCGTGCCGATGCGGCAAGGCAACCGAACCGGGCTATGCCTGCCGGCGGCAGCCGAACGAGCGTTGCATGGCCCAGTATCAGACCCGGATCTCAGGTCCGATGCTCGACCGCATCGACATCGTCATCGATGTGCCGGCCGTAACCGCAACGGACCTGTTTCTGCCGGCCGACAGCGAAGGCTCGGCGGAGGTCGCGGCCCGGGTCGCCGTGGCGCGCCAGGTGCAGACGGCGCGCTTCGAGGCGCTCGGCCTCTCCGAGATCGCGACCAACGCCGCGTGCCCGGCGCCCGTGCTCGACCAGATCGCCCGGCCGGACAATGCCGGCATTTCGCTCCTGCGCGACGCCGCCGAGGCCCTGAGGCTGACAGCGCGCGGCTACCATCGTGTTCTGAAAGTCGCGCGCACACTTGCCGATCTCGACGGCGAGATGAAGATCGGCCGGGTCCATCTCGCGGAGGCGCTATCCTACCGTTCACGCATCGATCAGGTGGCGCAGGCCGCCTGATGTCGGAGCGTGCGGCATCCGTGCCGCCAGGTTAACAAATTCATTCAAACGATCGCGAAAGCAGCGTTCGCGCGCGAACGCTTTCTCAAGGGGACGAATACTAGGCTGGCATCATGGAGCTTCCATCTTTCCCAGTGGTCTGGGCTGTTCTCGCCAGCCTGCTGACCGTTCTGGCCGGCGTCGCCGCCGTGATGCAGCTACGCGCACGCAACCGCGTCGTGGAGCAAGCGCTGGACATGACCCAGGATCTGGAGAAGCTCACCGATCGTCTCTGGGCGTTAGCAGATAGCGAAGAGCGCTATCGCAGCCTGATCGAGGCCCAGGGCGATCTGATCGTCCGCCGGAACGAAAGCAGCATCGTCTACGCCAATGCCGCCTATGCGGCGCTTCTCGGAGCGACCGAGGCCGAGATCATCGGCAGCCGCACGGCACCGCGCGTCATCGAGAGCCGACCTGCGCAGGCACTGACCGACGGCACGCGGATCTTCGACGAATGCATCGCTTCGCCCGAGGGAGGCGAGCGCTGGATCTCCTGGGTCGAGACCATCGTGCCGGTCGCCCTCGGCAAGACCGTGCTGCAGCGTGTCGGCCGCGATATCTCCGCCCGGATCGCCGGCGAGCAGGCGCTGGAAGAGGCGCGCAGCCGCGCCGAGAGCGCCAACGAGGCAAAGTCGCGGTTCCTTGCAACCGTCAGCCACGAGTTCCGGACGCCGCTCAACGGGATTCTCGGCATGGCCGACCTCCTGAACGACACCAGGCTCGACCCTGAGCAGACCACCTATGTCCGGGCACTCAGGACGTCGGGCGAAGCCCTGCTCGGCCTCGTCGACGACATTCTCGACTTCGCCAAGGTCGAAGCGGGCAGACTCGAACTCGCCGAAGAGCGCTTCGATCTCGGCCAGTTGGTCGAGACGGTCAGCGAATTGATGGCGCCACGAGCCCAGGCCAAGGGGCTCGAGATTGCGACCTTCCTCGCACCGGATCTCGCCTCGCACTGGATCGGAGACCGCGACCGGCTGCGCCAGATCCTGCTCAACCTCGTCGGCAATGCGATCAAGTTCACCGAGAGCGGCGGTGTCGGCATTCGCGTCGCCCGCGCGGGCGACGCCATCGCCATCAGCGTTTCCGATACCGGTCCAGGCGTTCCGCCAGGGCGATTGCAGGCGATCTTCGAGGAATTCGAACAGGCCGACAGCTCTGCGGCCCGTCGTCATGACGGCACCGGTCTCGGGCTCGCGATCGTGCGCCGGCTCGTGACCTTGATGGGTGGCTCGGTCACGGCAGAAAATGCGCCGGGATCGGGCGCGATCTTCCGCGTTACATTGCCGCTTCCGGAGGGCGGCGCGGGGGTGCGGGTTACGGTACTGCCGGAGTGGCGCGGCAAGCTGATCTTGATCGCATCTGCCGCGCCGTTCGGACCGGACTATCTCGCTGAGACCATGGAGATCGCCGGCGCATCGATCATGCGCGCCCGGAATGTGACAGAAGCGCTCGCGCTGCTCGCGGGCGCGCGGCGCTTCGATGCCGCCCTGATCGACCAGGCCATCGGGGTCGATGAAGCGCGCGCCGTCGCTGCTGCCGCCCGGCAGGCCGGTGTCGGCGAGTGCCTGATCCTGATGTCTCCCTTTGAGCGCCGCCAATTCGGTTCACCGCTCGCTGGCGGGTTCACCGGCTTTCTCGTCAAGCCGGTCCGCGCCCGCTCGCTCTATGAGCGGCTTGCACCGCCTGCCCGGCCGCGGCAGGAGACTCTGCCGCCCCGGGGGGTGACCCCGATCCAGGCCAAGGACCCCGGTCCGCCTCAACTGACGGTGTTGATCGCGGAGGATAACGATATCAACGGTCTGCTCGTGACACGGACCCTTGAACGCCTCGGCTGCACGGCCGTCTGGGCTCGGGACGGGCGTGAAGCGGTCGCTCTCATCGAGGCCGGGCTCACGGGCAAGCGCGCGCCCTTCGATCTCATTCTGCTCGACATCCGGATGCCTGAGCTTGACGGATTGGAAGCCGCTCGTCGGATTCGCGCCCTGGAGGCCTCGCTCGGGCGGCCAAATTTGCTACCCATTGTCGCGGTCACCGCCAATGTCGCCGAGGAGGATCGGCAAGCCGCGCTGGCCGCCGGAATGAATGATTGCCTGGCTAAACCACTGGCCCGAGAGGCGCTTCGCGCCTGGATCGCGCGTGTCACCGGAACGCCGCGCGTCACACTCCGCGCTTGACGGACAGTCACAACTCTGACGCAGTTCTGTCGCGATCCCGTAGGAACATCGGTACTAGCCTGGCGAACTGCAGATTCGACGGCACAGGGACGAGACGGACAATGGCCTTCGACATGTTGCGCGGCCTACGACAGCCGGCAAATCAGCTGCCAGCGGGCCACCCTCTCTTGTCGCGCTTCTCCCCACTCATGCTGATCACCGGCGACACCATGCGCCGCCTCAGTCGGAAGCAGGATCACCTGGGCGAAACGCTCGGCCGCTCCGGCTCTCTGGAAGTGCGGCTGGCGCGCGGCCCGCGCGAGATCTGGCGCGCGCAGCGACTGCGCTATCGGGTGTTCTACCAGGAGATGTCCGCAAAGCCGGATGTCGTCGCCCGCATGTTCCGCCGCGATGCGGATCGCTATGACGCGGCGTGCGACCATCTCCTCGTCATCGACCATGCGGCGCGCGGCCGGTTCGGCGGTCTGAAACCGAAGGTCGTCGGCACCTATCGCTTGATGCGCGAAGGGTCGGCTCTGCGGCTTGGCGGCTTCTACTCCCAATCGGAATTCGATCTTTCTGGAATGATCGAACGCCACCGCGGCCTGCGCTTCCTCGAACTCGGCCGCTCCTGCGTGCTCAAGCCCTATCGCACCAAGAAGACGGTGGAACTGCTCTGGCACGGCATCTGGGCCTATGTCCGGCACCATCGCATCGATGCGATGTTCGGCTGCGCGAGTTTTGACGGCACCGACCCGGATGCGCTGGCGCTGCCATTGAGCTTCCTGCATCACCATGCCCGCGCCGAGGGCGAGTGGTCCGCCACGGCGCGCCCGGAGCGTCATATTGCGATGGACCGGCTGCCGATCGAAGAGGTCGATGCCAAGGCGGCGCTGAAGCTGCTGCCGCCGCTGATCAAGGGCTACCTCCGGCTCGGCGCCCGCTTCGGCTCCGGTGCGGTCGTCGACAAGCAGTTCGGCACCACCGATGTGCTGGTCATCGTGCCGGTCTCGGCGATCGACAGGCGCTATCTCGACTATCTCGGCGACGAAGGGCAGCGCTACGCGGCTTGAGCAACGCTCACTCGCCTGCTGACGCCAGCGCCCGCAGCGCCTCCCTGTAAGTGGGGTAGCGCAGCTCATAGCGCAGTTCGCGCGTCACCAGGGCGTTCGAGACCCGCTTGTTCTCCCCGTAGAAGCTCGCAGCCATGGGCGAGAGCTTTGCCGGATCGAACGGCACTTCGGGGGGCGGAGTCAGACCCGTCAGTTCGGCGGCAAGCGTGATCACGTCCTGTGGCGGGGCCGGCTCGTTGTCGGTGACGTTGTAGACCGCGCCCGCTCGCGGCCTGGCCAGCGAAGCCAGCAGGATGCCGGCGATATCGTCGACATGGATGCGATTGAAGACCTGGCCAGGCTTGATCAGGCGGTTGGCGGTGCCGGCGCGGAGCTTGGTGATGGCATTGCGCCCGGGACCGTAAATGCCGGAGAGCCGGAATATCTGCACCGGCTTGCCACTGCGCTCGCCCAGGGCAAGCCAGGCTTCGTCGATTTCGAGGCGCTGCTTCGAGCGTCGGCTCGTCGGCCGGCATTCGGCCCCTTCATCGATCCAGGCACCGCCGTGGTCGCCGTAAACTCCAATGGTCGAGAGATAGCCGATCCAGCGCAGGTTCGGCGCAGCAGCCAGCGCCTCGCCGAGTCCGTTCAGAACCGGATCGCCCTCGTCATCGGGCTGGACCGAGACGAGGACCGCGTCAGCCTCGGCAACGGCCTGGGCCAAGGGGCGCGATACCGCAAAACCGTCATAGACCAGCGTATGCAAGCCCTCGCGACTAAGACGCCCCGCCTTCTCGGCCGATCGGACCGTACCGGTGACCTCCCAGCCCTCCGCTTGCGCTGCACGCGCGAAAAACCCGGCGGAGTAGCCGAGACCAAGAATGACAAGCTTCATGCGACGGGTTCCGGGGCGGAGAGAAAGGCAAGCCATTCCTGGCGGACGTCAGGATCTGCTTCGCCAGACAGCGCGGCTTCGGCAAGGCCGCGCGCGCGCTCGGGCGCGAGCCTGATCAAGGCCCAGGCGGCCATGGCGCGCACCAGCGGCGAAGCGTCCGCAATCAGCCGCTCGGCGCTCGCGGCAAGATCCGGCCGGCCGCTATTGCCGATGGCGATCAGCACATTGCGGATGAAGCGATCGCGGCCGGTGCGCTTGACCGGCGTGCCGGCAAAGAGCTGGCGGAAGGATGGGTCGTCGAGCGCCGCGAGATCGGCCAGGGGCAATGCCTCAAGCTCGTCCTTCAGCGCAAGCCGGGTCTCGTGCGCCGCCTCGGCGAACTTGTTCCAGGGACATACGGCCAGGCAATCATCGCAACCGAAGACGCGGTTGCCGATGCCGGGCCGCAAGGCGGCGTCGATATGGCCCTGATGCTCGATGGTGAGATAGGCGATGCAGCGGCGCGCATCGAGCTGATAGGGCGCGGGGAAGGCGTCGGTCGGACAGATATCGAGACAACGCCGGCAGGAACCGCAATGGTCGCGCTCCGGCCCATCGACCGGCAGTTCGGCCGTTGTGTAGATCGCGCCGAGAAAGAGCCAGGAGCCGTGTTCGCGCGAGACCAGTACGGTATGCTTGCCCTGCCAACCAAGCCCCGCGGCCTGCGCCAGCGGCTTCTCCATCACCGGCGCGGTATCGACGAAGACCTTCACATCTGCGCCGCCGCGAGCCGCCAGCAACCCGGCGACGCTCTTCAGCCGGCCCTTGATGACATCGTGATAGTCGCGCCTGCGGGCATAGAGCGAAATCGCAGCCTTGTCGGGTTGACCGAGGATGGCGAGCGGATCGCCCTCGCCCGCATAGCTCACACCGAGCATCACGACGCTGCGCACCTCGCTCCAGAGCCGGCGCGGATCAGCGCGTTCGTCCCTGCGCTCGGTCAGCCAATCCATATCGCCATGGTGTCCGGCCGCCAGCCAGGCGCTCAGCCGTTCGGGCGCCTCGGGGATCGCACTGGCGGAGGCGATGCGAGCGACCACGAAGCCTTCGGCGCTCGCGCGCTCCAGCACCGCGCGCTTGAGCTTCTCGCCGTTCAGAAGTCCAGATTGTCGTAATGGGCGCTCGGCGCCATGCCCGGCACCCGGTCGCTCAACAGCGGCCGGAAGCTCGGCCGGGATTTGATCCTCGCGTACCATGCGCGCGCGGCCTCGTCCTCTTCCCAGGGCACATCGCCGAGATAGTCGACGCAAGAGAGATGCGCGGCCGCGGCGAGATCGGCATAGCTCAGCGCACTGCCTGCGAGCCAGTTCCGTTTGGCCGTCAGCCAGGCGATATAGCGCAAATGATAGCGCACATTGGCGCGGGCGGCGCGGATGGCGCTCATTTCCGGCGGGCCACCGCCCTCATCCCGGCTCATGAAGCGCTTCATGACCTTCTCGAGCACCAGCGGGTTGGTGATCTCGCTATCGAATTTGAGGTTGAACCAGTCGAGCAGGCGACGAACCTCGACGCGCTCTGCCATCCCCTCCGGCAACAGGCGCCGGGGGCCCAGCGCCAGCCCGCGGGTCTCGTCGAGATACTCCGAGATCGGTCCGGCGCCCGGGACGGCAAAGCCGTTCTCCTCGCGAAAAACCGGTGTCGTGCCAGCTGTGTTGAGTTCCAGAAACTCGCGCCGGCGCTCCCAGACACGCTCCTCGATCAGCTCCGCCTCCTGCCCGAACTCGCCAAGGACGAGCCGGATGAAGCGCGAATGCGGGCATAACGGATAATGATGAAGGGACGCCATTGCACTCTTGAAACAGATGGATGCGGCCGAAGCAGGGCTGTCGAAGGGGGGAGGCATCGGGCTAGGCGCCGCACATTTGCTATAGTCTCGGCTACGCCCCCTCACAACCCGCTGCCCATGGGAAGCCACGAATCCACGGCATTGGCTTGGCGAAGTGGTAACCAATTGGCAAAGAGCTTGGTTCCATAGAGGGGTACGGTTTACCTCTGCCGCGGCGGCGATCTGAGGCTTCCTGGGAAACAGCCATGCAAAACCTGTTCGAAGCGATCGTGCTCGGCATCGTCGAGGGTCTGACCGAGTTCCTGCCGGTCTCCTCCACTGGCCATCTCCTGCTGCTCGGTCACTTTCTCGGCTTTGAATCGAACGGCAAGACCTTCGAGGTCCTGATCCAGCTCGGCGCGATCCTTGCCATCCTGCTGGTCTATTTCCGGCGGCTACTCGACATCGCGCTGCGGCTGCGGACCGATCCGGCCGCACGGCGCTTCGTGATCGGCGTGCTCGTCGCCTTCCTGCCGGCAGCGGTGATCGGCGCCTTGCTGCATGGCTTCATCAAGGGCGTGCTGTTCAACCCGTTCCTGGTCTGCTGCGCCCTGATCGCGGGCGGGCTCGTGCTGCTCGTCGTCGACGAGCTCGAGCTCGAGGTGAAGCACACCGACGCCACCACCTTCCCGCTGCCGATGTATCTCAAGATCGGCTTCATCCAGTGCCTGGCGATGATTCCGGGCGTCTCCCGTTCGGGTTCGACGATTGTCGGCGCCATGCTGCTCGGCGCGAGCAAACGCGCGGCGGCGGAGTTCTCGTTCTTCCTCGCCATGCCGACCATGGCGGGCGCCTTCGCCTATGACCTCCTTAAGAATTACAAGACCCTGACCTTCGACGACACGATGCTGATCGTGGTCGGCTTCGTCGCGGCCTTCTTCGCGGCGCTCCTCGTGGTCAAGACCTTCCTCGACTACGTCTCGCGCCGTGGCTTCGCGCTCTTCGCCTGGTGGCGCATCATCGTCGGCGCAGCGGGTTTGGCGGGTCTGTGGGTGTTCGGCTGATCGGAAGGCCCGTCGAGAACTGGGATCCCAGCAGTTCCGACTGAAGGCGCTGTCCATCGCGGCCTGCCATGTGGCGCCGCGGCTTTTCCGGCGCTGCCGTGCTAGCCTGCAAGCGCCGCTATGGGGTGACCGGGTGTTTTCGACCGGCCCCGAGATGCCAGGAGCGTGCCTGCCGTGAGTGTCATTGCCGCCTGTCACTATGTCGATGGGAAGCGTGTCGGGACCGTTGCGCTCGACCAGCCTTCGACCTGTGCCCAGGACCAATCCGATTTCGTCTGGATCGGCCTGCTGGAACCCTCCGAAGAGGAGTTGCGCACGCTCCAGAGCAGCTACGGCCTGCATCCACTTGCGGTCGAGGATGCGCTCAAGGCGCATCAGATGCCCAAGGTCGACATCTATGGCGACCAACTCTTCATCGTGGCGCGCACGGCGCATCTCGAGGATGACCAGATCGCGTATGGCGAGACGGCGATCTTCGTCGGCAAGCACCACATCATCACGGTTCGCCACGGCTCCGCACGGGCCCATACGGAGCTGCGCAGCCAACTCGAGGCCGCGACCGCCCAGATGCGCTACGGCGTCGATTATGTCCTGCACGGCGTGCTGGACTTCATCGTCGACGGCTATTTCCCGATTGTGGAGACGATCGAGGAGGACGTCCTGGAGATGGAGCGGGAGATGCTCGCCAGCGAGTTCGGCCGCGTCGACGTGCCACGCATCTTCGGACTGCGCCGCCAGCTCATCCGCTTCCAGCGGGTGCTCGGACCGATGTCCGAGCTCTGCCGCAAGCTGGTGCATCTCGATCTGCCCTGCATCGATGCCGAGGCGAAGCCCTATTTCAATGACGTCTGGGACCATGCGCGGCGTGCCGAAGCCATGGTCGGGAGCCTCCGCGACATCCTGACCTCCGTCTTCGAGGCGAGTCATCTGCTGGAACAGCAGCGCCAGGGCGTCATCACCAGGCAGCTCGCGGCCTGGGCAGCCATCCTCGCGGTCCCGACCGCGGTTGCCGGGATCTATGGCATGAACTTCGAGCACATGCCGGAACTCAAGACCCAGTACGGCTATTTCGTCGTGCTCGGGCTCATCGCGGCGTTCTGCACCGCGCTCTACATGCGCTTCAAGCGTTTCGGCTGGCTGTAAGGACAGGCGAACCCCGTGCCCTAGCCGATCCTGGGATCGGTCGCAGGCGTCGCCGCATCCGGCACGGGCTGTGGCTGGGCGAAGGGCAGCGAGCCGGTCTGTCGTTCGATGACGCGGTGCACCACGGGCGGGTTGGGCCCCTGATGCAGGGCCCTTACCCTGTCACCGATCATGGCATCTGCCTGGGTGACGCGCTGGTTCTGGCGGATATATTCGACCCAGGTCGGGCTGTCATAGCGCTCGATCCAGAGCTGCGGATCGGTCAGGTCGCGCAGCAAGGCCCAGTGCCTGGCACCGTCGCGGCGGCGGATGCGGCGGCGCTCGGCCATCACATTCAGGAAGGGGACGATGTCCTCCTCGCGAATGATATACTCGATGGTGACGATGATCGGGCCGCTGCGTGGCTCGATGTCGACGGCCACTTTCGGAACCTGCCAGCGGCTGAGCGGGTCGAGATTGAGCTGCTCGAGTGGCGGCAGCGCATAGCGCAGGCCCAGTGCGGCTCCGACAAGCAGAACGGCGCCTGCACAGTACAGGGCACGGTCGGTGCCGAAATGCAGGGCGATATAGCCCCAGACCCAGCTGCCGAGCGCCATCCCACCGAAGGTCGCCATCTGATAGAGCGCCAGTGCCCGGCCGACGACCCAGCGCGGCGCCGAAAGCTGCACGGTCGCGTTGAAGGTCGAGAGTGCAAGGACCCAGCTCGCTCCGGCGATGAGCAGGGCCGCCATGGTCGTCACGGTATAGACACTCAGCCCCGCCAGGATGACCGCAGCCGAGAAGGCGGCAAATGAGGCGCGCACCAGCGTCTCTGTCGTGAGCGCGCGACGTACCCGCGCGCTCAGAAGGGCCCCCCCGACCGCTCCCGCACCGAAAGCACCGAGCAGCAAGCCGAAGGTCAAAGGCCCGCCCTTGACGAGATCGCGCGCCACCAGCGGCAGCAGCGCCTGAACCGCAATGGCGCCGAATCCGAAGGCCGCACCGCGCAGCAGCACCGAGCGGATGTTTGGCGACATCGCGACATAGCGGATGCCGGCGCTCATCGCGATGCCGAGCGTCTCGCGTGGCAGCACGCGCTCGATCTTTGGAGGGTTCCAGCGTGCCAGTACGGTGACGAGCCCGATATAGCTCAGTGCATTCACCGTGAAGGAGGCGACGACGCCCGCTGCCGCAACGATGAAGCCGCCCAGCGCCGGCCCGACGCTGCGGGCAATGTTGAAACCGACGCTGTTCAGTGTGATCGCGGCCGGCAGATCGCGACGCGGCACCATCTCGCCGACCGAGGATTGCCAGGCGGGCCCGTTCAAGGCCGTGCCGCAGCCGATCAGGAAAGTTAGGCCGAGCAGCAGCCACGGGGTGATCACGCCGAACCAGGCCGAGACGGCGAGAGCCACGGAGACCGTGAACATGAAGCCCTGCGCCGTCAGCATGATCTTGCGCCGGTCGAAATTGTCGGAGATCGCACCCGCCGCCAGCGAGAACATCATGATCGGCAAGGTCGTCGAGGCCTGCACCAGCGCAACCATGTCGGCAGAACTGGCGATCGAAGTCATCAGCCAGGCTGCGCCGACCGACTGGATCATCCCGCCGAAATTGGAGGCAAGGCTCGCGAACCACACAGCCCGGAAGATCGGCTGGCGCAGAGGCACGAATGGCGAAGACAGCCCCTCATCGACCGCCCMATCCCCCGTCGCGGCAACATCGGCTGCGGCTACGTCGGCGGTGGGTTGGGCGTTCGGATCGTCAGGCATGCCATAGGGTTAGAGCCTCGCCCGCGGGCTGCCAACCATCAGTTTGGAATGATTTGCTCTTAGGCCCCCGTTTGCGCGGAAAGCCCTTCCCTGCGACGCGCACGCCGCTCGACCTGCCGCGCCGCAGGCGCACGCCAGTAATGGGCGAAGGCGACGAGAAGCCCCGCCAGCGCGACCCAATGCCCGGGCCTGAGGGCCTCGAGATCACCATAGACGACGACATCGGCATTGGCCTGGAACACCAACCAGGCCGAGGCACCGGTCGCCAACGCATACCAGGCCGTCTCGCAGAGCGCAGTCAGAAGACCGGCCGCAAGCGCCGTCAGGACCAGCCGGGGCGTATCGAGCATCACGCCGAATCGCGGCAGCAGCCGGTAAAGCATCAGAAGGCCGAAGAGCCCGGTCATCAGCGCCGGCTGGGTGACGTCGATCTTCGACTGCAGGGCAAAGTGCAGCAGCCCCAGCGCAGCGATGGCATAGACGACGTTATGCAGCTGTTGCCAGCGGGCGGAACCCAGCCTGCGGATCATGCCGTCGGTCGAGGTTGCACCGAGTGCGACCAGCCCGGTCAGCCCCGTGATGCCGACGACGAGATAGAACCGTTTGACGATTTCGGAAACGATCAGCCCGGCGTCGAAACCGAGATCGATGCAGTAAAGCGCGAGATGGGCGAGCGCATAAGCCAGCACGGAGAGGCCCAGCATGCGGCGGATGCCGATGAGCTTGCTCCAGTCGAGAAACCGGCGCAGCGGCGAGACGGCAAGGGTAACCAGCAGCAGCCTGAGCGCCCAGGTGCCGGTATCATGCACCGCCCGCGTCCAGGGCTTCGAACCGAGCTGGCCGGTCCAGGCGTCGAAGGCGAGCCAGAGCGCCGGCACCAGTACGAGCGCGAATGTCGCAGCGCGCAGCCCCGAGAAACGCCCCTGCCGGTCCAGCCATGGCAACCATGCCTTCATGCCGATCTCCACCATCGCATGTCCCGAATACGCGAGAGGCCTTGCCTCTGTCTCGCACGTCTGCACACAAGGACGTGAGCCTTCTGCGACCTGCCCCGTATTCAGAATGGACCGGCCATGCCTTCGACTAGCCCCACCGTTGTTTTCGATGTCGGCAACGTCCTGATCCGTTGGGATCCGCGCCATCTCTACCGCCAGTTGATCCCCGACGAAGCGCGCATGGACTGGTTCATGCAGAACGTCTGCACCCCAGCCTGGAACATCGAGCAGGATCGCGGCCGATCCTGGGCGGAAGCCGTCGCCGAACTGGTCTCCGTTCATCCCGAATGGGAGCGCGAGATCAAGGCCTTCGACGAACGCTGGCACGAGACGGTATCCGGCGAGATCGCCGAAAGCGTCGCGGTCCTCTCGGACCTGAAGGCCAAGGGTGAGAAAGTCTATGCGATTACCAATTTCTCGCGCGAGAAATGGGACGAGAGCGTCGCCCGCTTTCCCTTCCTCGGGTCTTTCGACGGCGTCGTGGTCTCGGCACATGAACGGCTGATCAAGCCGGATCCTGCGATCTATCACGTGCTGCTGGAGCGCTACGGCCTCGCCGCAGGTTCCTGCGTCTTCATCGACGACAGCGCCAAGAATATCGAGAGCGCGCGTCATGTCGGCATGCAAGCCGTGCATTTCGTCGAGCCGATCGACCTGCGGGCGACACTGCGTGGTCTCGGCGTCCAGATCTAGCGCCGAGCCCGTCCCGCACGTACCACGCTACGAAGACCAGAACGGCCCGAAGGCGCCTCGAAGAAAGTTCGCCACGCCATGAGCATTCCTGTCGAGAGCGTTCTGTCCACCGCCGGCACCGGCCCGTTCCAACGTCGGCTGCTCGGAATCTTTGGCCTCGTCTGGGCGGCTGATGCCATGCAGGTGCTGGCGGTCGGTTTCACCGCCGCCTCCATCGCTGCGACCTTCGGGCTCAGCGTGCCACAGGCCCTGCAGACCGGAACGCTGTTCTTCCTCGGCATGTTGATCGGCGCCGCGTTGTTTGGGCGCCTCGCCGATCGCTACGGCCGCCGTCGCGTGCTCCTGATCACGGTTGCCTGCGATGCGGTATTCGGGCTGCTCTCGGTCTTCGCCCCGTCCTTCGCAGCCCTTCTCGCGCTACGCTTCCTGACCGGCATCGCAGTCGGCGGCACGTTGCCCGTCGATTACGCGATGATGGCGGAATTCCTGCCGCCGAAGAACCGCGGGCGTTGGCTGGTCATGCTGGAGGGTTTCTGGGCGGTCGGCACGATCGCAGTCGCCCTGGCCGCCTGGGCTGCAAGCATCGCCGGGATCGCTGACGCGTGGCGCTGGATTTTTGCTGCGACGGCGCTGCCCGCGCTGATCGGCATCTGGCTGCGCTTCTGGGTGCCGGAATCACCCCTGTACCTGCTGAAGGAAGGGCGAGCGGACGATGCCAAGCGCGTGCTCAACCAGATGCTGCGCACCAACGGGAAAGCGGAACTCTCGTCCGCTTCGGCGATCACCCTGCCGCCGGCCGCGACGTCTTCCGGATTGCTCGCGCCCGATCTGCGCCGGCGCACCCTGCTGATCCTCGGAATCTGGTTCCTTGTCTCGGTGTCCTATTACGGCGTCTTCACCTGGATGCCGGCCAAGCTCGCCGGCGAGGGGTTCGGCTTCGTCCGTGGCTATGGCTTCCTCGTCATCGTCGCGCTGGCCCAGCTGCCTGGCTATGCGCTGGCCGCCTATGGCGTCGAGACATGGGGCCGGCGACCGACCCTGATCGGCTTCCTGCTGCTCAGCGCGGCAGGCTGCGCCCTGTTTGTCGGCGCTGGCAGCGCAACAGTGATCGGCGCGTCGATCCTGCTGATGAGCTTTGCGCTGCTCGGCACCTGGGGTGCACTCTACGCCTTTACGCCCGAGCTCTATCCGACGGAACTCCGCGGCACGGGCATGGGGGTTGCCGGCGCCATGGCGCGGCTCGGCGGCCTGCTCGCGCCATCGGCGGTGGCGCTCGTGATTGCGCAGAGTTTTACCACTGCGATCGCCCTGTTCGCAGCCCTGCTGCTGGTTGCAGCGGTTGCAGCCTTCCTGATCGACGCCGAGACGCGTCAGGCCGTTCTGGCGTAGTCGGACCGGCTGGGCTCGCGTCATCCCGGGCGCACGAAGCCAGCCCCGGGATGACCTTAGCGAGGGAGAGCGGAACCTGAGCTCCGCTCAGGAATCCATCTTCAGCGCAGCGATGAAGGCTTCCTGCGGGATCTCGACCTTGCCGAACTGCCGCATCTTCTTCTTGCCTTCCTTCTGCTTCTCCAGAAGCTTGCGCTTGCGGGTGGCGTCGCCGCCATAGCACTTGGCGGTCACGTCCTTGCGCAGCGCCCGGATGGTCTCGCGAGCAATGATCTTGCCGCCGATCGCGGCCTGGACCGGAATCTGGAACATGTGCGGCGGGATCAGCTCCTTGAGCTTCTCGCACATGGCGCGACCGCGAGCCTCGGCGCGGGTCCGGTGGACCAGCATCGAGAGCGCGTCGACCGGCTCGGCATTGACCAGGATCGACATGCGCACGAGGTCGCCCTCGCGATAGTCGGTGATGGCGTAGTCGAAGGAGGCGTAGCCCTTCGAGATCGACTTCAAGCGGTCGTAGAAATCGAACACCACCTCGTTCAGCGGCAGGTCATAGACGACCTTGGCCCGCGAGCCGACATAGCTCAGGTCGATCTGCAGGCCGCGCCGATCCTGGCAGAGCTTCAGCACCGAGCCGAGATATTCGTCCGGCGTGAAGATGGTAGCGCGGATCCAGGGTTCCTCGATCGCCTCGATCTTCATCACATCCGGCATGTCCGCCGGATTGTGGAGCTCGAGCGTCGTCCCGTCCCGCAGCCTGAGATGATAGACCACGGACGGCGCGGTCGAGATCAGGTTGAGGTTGAACTCGCGCTCGAGCCGCTCCTGGATGATCTCGAGATGCAGCAGTCCGAGGAAGCCGCAGCGGAAGCCGAAGCCGAGCGCTGCCGAGGTCTCCATCTCGTAGGAGAACGAGGCGTCGTTCAGGCGCAGCTTCGACATCGCCGAGCGGAGCACCTCGAAATCGGCCGCATCGACCGGGAAAATGCCGCAGAACACCACCGGCTGCACCGGCTTGAAGCCCGGCAGCGGCTCGGCGACCGGCTTGCGGTCGTCGGTGATGGTGTCGCCGACGGCGGTATCGGCGACTTCCTTGATCGAGGCGGTGAAGAATCCGACCTCGCCGGGGCCGAGTTCCTTCACTTCCAGCATCTTCGGCTTGAACACGCCGACACGGTCGACGCCATAGGCGGCATTGGCCCGCATCATGCGGATGGTCATGCCCTTCTTGAGCACGCCGTCGATGATGCGCACGAGCACGACGACGCCGAGATAGGCATCGTACCAGGAATCGACCAGAAGTGCCTTCAGCGGCGCTTCGAGATCGCCCTTCGGCGCCGGCAGTTTCTGGACGATCGCTTCGAGCACGCCTTCGATGTTGAGACCGGTCTTGGCCGAGATCGGCACGGCTTCCGAGGCATCAAGGCCGATCACATCCTCGATCTGCTGCTTGATGCGCTCGGGCTCGGCTGCCGGCAGGTCGATCTTGTTGAGGACCGTGACGATCTCGTGGCCCGCATCAAGCGCCTGATAGACGTTGGCGAGTGTCTGCGCCTCGACGCCCTGAGAGGCGTCGACAACCAGCAGCGAGCCTTCGCAGGCGGCCAGCGAGCGCGAGACCTCATAGGCGAAGTCGACGTGGCCGGGCGTGTCCATCAGGTTGAGGATGTAATCCTTGCCGTCCTGGGCGCGATAATCGAGCCGGACGGTCTGCGCCTTGATGGTGATGCCGCGCTCCTTCTCGATATCCATCGAGTCGAGGATCTGCTCGCTCATGTCGCGGGCCGCGACCGTGCCGGTCTGCTGGATCAGCCGGTCGGCAAGGGTCGACTTGCCGTGGTCGATATGGGCCACAATCGAGAAATTGCGGATGTTGTCGAAACTGCGCGTGCTCATGGGCGCGCAATAGCAGTGAAGCTGCACGGGGCCAAGGGTTTGTGGCAGGCGCCTTGCTTCTCTGCAGCATGGCAGGCGCTTGACATTCCAGTATATTAGATTTTCTCTACTAAAATGGAGAATCCTCCCGAGAGAGACATCGACAGGCGCCTCGCGACGCGCCTGAAGTCAGCGCGCCAACGGCGCGATCTGACGCTCGACGTGCTTGCCGAGCGCACCGGCGTCAGCCGCGCGATGATCTCGCGAATCGAGCGGGGCGAATCGAGCCCGACCGCGGCGTTGCTCGATCGACTGACCGCTGGACTCGGCGTGACCTTGTCGTCGCTGTTCCACGAGGAGCGCCATGCCGGCCCGGTCGCGCGCCTGGCCGACCAGCCGGTCTGGCTCGACCCTGGCAGCGGCTATGTGCGGCGCAACGTCTCGCCGCCAGGCATCGGCTCACCGGTCGAGATCGTCGACGTGACGCTGCCCCCCGGAGCGCGCGTCCTGCTCGACGGACCGCGCATGCTGCACCGCCTCGACCAGCAGGTCTGGCTGCTCGCCGGAGAAATCGAGCTCAGCTTTGGCGGCGCCAGCCATCGACTGCGGAGCGGCGACTGCATCCACATGCTGCTCGATGGGCCGATCACCTATCACAATCCCGGCCCGGAGCCGGCCCGTTATGCCGTCGTGCTGATGACGGCAGACGGCCTATCCCAGGAAAGACCACGATGACGACGCAGCTCGTTGATACGGCCTCGATCACGCGTCTCGATGCCGCTGGTGCGCGCAACGCCATCCCTGCGCTTACCGGTATCCTTCGGGATTCCGTTGCGAACGGCGCCTCTGTCGGCTTCATGGCGGAGAATACCGAGGCCGATTTCAAGGCCTATTGGACAGGTGTCGTAGCCGGCGTCGAAGCAGGACAGATCCTGCTTCTGGTCGCGCGGCAGGGCGACGAGATCGTCGGCACCGCGCAGCTCCACCCCGCCGGCAAGCCGAACCAGCCGCACCGCGCCGATATTGCCAAGGTGCTGGTGCATTCCTCCGCGCGCCGGCAGGGTATCGGCGAAGCGCTGATGCTGGCAGCGGAGGCCGAGGCGTTGGCGGCCGGACGGACGCTGCTCTGCCTCGACACGGACGAGGCCGGCCCGGCGCGGCGGCTCTATAAGCGGCTGGGCTGGACCGAGATCGGCACCATCCCGCGCTATGCGCTGATGCCCGATGGCAGCGATTGCGGCTCGACCTTCTTCTTCAAGTCACTCGCCTAATCCAGCGGATTGGGGCTGACCGGCAGATCGGGCTTGGCCGGCTTGTCGGAGAGTGAGGAAATGATGCGGCGCATGCCGGCGAGCAGCTGCTCCGCCTCCTCCTCCGGGAAGCCGGCCAGCGCCCGCCGGTTGACCTGCCGCGCCTCCGCAAGCGCAGTATGCTCCAGTTCCCGGGCCCGCCCTGTCAGATGAATGATACGGGCGCGGGCATCGGCAGCGTCGGGCCTGCGCTCGATCAGACCGTCGCGCTCCATGCGCGCAAGCGTGCTGGCCATCGTCGCCTGTTCGACATCGAGCCGTTCGACCAGGTGTTTCTGCGTGACACCGTCTTCACGCCAGAGTTCGAGCAGGACCATGAACTGCGCTGGCGCAAGCCCCAGCGGTCGGATGGATTCAGCCAGGGCCTTGGCGAAAAGCCGCGCCATGTGGTTGGCGAGATAGCCGGCCGAATGAGTCTTGAAGGTCGTCACGATCGCATCCCCCCGCCGGGTCGGGATACCAGTTGAACAGCATGCTATGCAATGATATATAGCATACTATTCAAAATCGGGAGGTGACGATGCCCCAAGGGACCGACCTCATTCTGCAATCCACGCTCGCCCGGAGCATGGGACCGATCACATTGGCACTGGCGGCGCTGTTCAGTGGCGCAGCGATCTACATCCTCGCGGCCGAGCAGCCGGCGCGGCTGTCGCTCGACGACGGGGCGCTTCTGCGGCAATGGCAAGCCGCCATCGGCCCGGCGACGCGGATGCAGGCGACGCTGGTCGTCATCACGACGCTCTGCGCCGGTCTCTCCTGGCGCTCCACCCGTAACCCCGCCTGGCTGGTCGGCATGTTTGCGATCCTGGCCAATCTGCCGTTCACGCTACTGGTCATCGCACCGATCAACACGGAACTGCAGGCCATGGCCGCGGCGCAAGCCAGCGCCGCGAGCCGCCATCTGATTCAGCGCTGGGGTGAGCTTCACGCTGTCCGCGCCGGGCTCGGGCTATTCGCCGTCCTCAGCTTCAGCTGGGCGCTGTCGCGGCGTCCGTGACGCCCTGAACCTTACTCCGCCTTGCGATAGTAAGGCTCGACCGGCCCCTTGAGCGTGATCGTCATCGGCCGGCCAAAGCGGTCCTTGGCGGCGCCGGCCGCCACCTTGATCCATCCCTCGCTGACGCAATACTCCTCGACATTGGTCTTCTCGGTGCCCTTGAAGCGGATGCCGATATCCTTCGCCAGGACCTCGGCGTCGTAAAAGGGGCTGTCCGGGTTGACGGAGAGACGGTCGGGGAGCGTGTCGGTCATGTCTTTGGCCTTGTGGTCTGGAGCGCACCTGGGTCGCTTTGGCGGCAGAGGTAACGCCAGAATGCGTCGATGCCAAATCGGGATGCTTGAGCGGCCTCCCGGCCACTGCGAAATTCGGGGCCGGCGACGTCATGGAGCGCGGGCTGGCGGTCCACCTGATCGAGCGACAGAGCAGTCTCGGTCCGGGGCAACGCGAAGCGAGCGACTTTCACGCCAGCGAGCAGGTCATGACTCGCTGGCTGGAATCGGTCAGCGGCCGCCGGCCTTCTCGATCAACGCCGCGACGGCCCGCTGCCCGCGCTGGCGGGCATGGGCCAGCGGCGAGACACCATCCTTGTCGGCCAGACTCGGATCGGCGCCGGCCTCGAGCACAAGCTTTGCAACCTCCTGATGCCGTGGCCCGCCATCGCTCAGGATGACGATCTCGAGCAGGCAGGTCCAACCGAGATCATTGACGTGGTCCAGGTCGATGCCGCTACCCAGGAGCAGCTTGACCGTCTCGACATGGGCGCGCTCGCAGGCCGGGATCAGGGCATTGCCGCCATAGCGGTTGCGGATCGTCAGGTCGGGCTTCAGCGGGATCATCGCAGCGACGATCTCGGCACGCCCGGCGGCACCGGCGAGCAACCAGGGCGTGTCGCGATTGGCGGCCTGCGCATTGATGTTGGCGCCCGCCGCGAGCAGCGCCTTGGCGATCGCGACATGATTGCCGGCCACGGCGAGCAACAACGGCGAGCGCCCCTGCGCATCGCGAGCCTCGAGATCGGCTCCGGCCGCGATCAGCCGGGAGACCTCGGCAGTCCTGCCGGTGGCGGCCGCATCGAGGAGGCTCGCCTGTTCGTTCTGCCCCATCGCCGCCATCGCAAAAACTCCCAGCACCAGAATCAGTCCGGCTCGCAAGATGCGCTTCACCGCGCACCATCCAGGAGCCGCCCGACGACCTTGGCGGTATAGTCCACCATCGGCACGATGCGGGCATAGTTCAGCCGCGTCGGGCCGATGATGCCGACGACGCCGACGATACGCTGTTCGGCATCATGGAAGGGGGCCGCGATCATCGAGGAACCGGACATCGAGAACAGCTTGTTCTCGGAGCCGATGAAGATGCGCACGCCGTCGCCGGCCTCGGCACGGGACAGGAGGTCGATCACGTCGGTCTGCGTCTCCAGATCCCCGAAGAGCAGGCGGATACGCTCGAGATCCTCCTGTGCCTTGAGATCCTCCAGCAGATTGGCCTGGCCGCGCACGATCAGATGGCGATCGCTGCTTGGACCTGACGAGGTGGCGATGCCGCTTTCGACAAGCTTCGCCGTCAGCGCATCGAGTTCGCGCTCCATGGTGGCGCGATCGTCGGCGATCTCGCGCTGCAGTTCGCTCAGGGTCTTGCCGAGGACACGGGCATTGAGAAAATTCGCAGCCTCCGTCAGGGCCGAGGCGGGCAGACCCGGCGGAAGGGCGAGCAACCGATTCTCGACCGTACCGTCCTCCGCCACGAGCACCACAAGCGCGCGCACCGGCTCCAGCCGGACAAATTCGATATGCTTCAGCCGGGAATTGGCCTTGGTGGTGACCACAACGCCGGCACCACGCGACAGCCCAGACAGCAGTGCAGACGCCTCAKTCAGCGCGCCGTCCAGCGTCCGGGTCGAGGCCGCTGCCCGCATCTGCGCCTCGATGCGGGCGCGCTCGTCGGAGGTCAGGTTGCCGACTTCCATCATGGCGTCGACGAAGAAACGCAATCCGCGCTCCGTCGGCAACCGACCGGCCGAGGTATGCGGGGCGTAGATCAGCCCGGCCATTTCGAGGTCGGTCATGACATTGCGCACAGTTGCCGGCGACAGGGCCACCGGCAGCAGCCGCGCGATATTGCGCGAGCCGACGGGCTCGCCCGTCGTGAGATAGCCATCGACGATCTGCCGGAAAATCTCACGGGAGCGTTGGTCGGTCTCGACCAGCCCGCCAGGGCTGTCCTGCCGCGTGGGCGCGCTCATGGCGAGGCGAGTATCTGGTTG
The DNA here is from genome assembly GCF_056396065.1 of Allobosea sp. 05T433. Lineage (NCBI taxonomy): Bacteria > Pseudomonadati > Pseudomonadota > Alphaproteobacteria > Hyphomicrobiales > Alloboseaceae > Allobosea > Allobosea sp. 05T433. The sequence goes on from NZ_JBFTKS010000009.1 coordinate 29,630, forward strand.
CACATAGGCTATTGTCCCTTCGGCGCGGCGGCGGATCAAGAGGCAAGCGCTGGCTGCTTGCCTTGCCGCGCCCGGCCCAAACGCCTACAAGCCGCCGAACTCACGAAATCGGGATGTGAACATGCGACCCTCCAAACGCGCGGCCGACGAGATGCGCAAGGTCACGCTGGAACGCGGCGTGGTGCGCTATGCGGAAGGTTCCTGCATGGTCAGCTTCGGCGAGACCAAGGTGCTCTGCGCCGCGACGGTCGAGGAAAAGGGTCCACCATGGCTGCGTGGCACCGGCAAGGGCTGGGTCACGGCCGAGTACTCGATGCTGCCGCGTGCCACGCATGAACGTACACGCCGCGAGGTCACCTCCGGCAAGCCATCCGGCCGCACGCAGGAAATCCAGCGCCTGGTCGGGCGCTCGCTTCGCGCGGTCGTCGACCTGACCGCCATTGGCGAGCGCCAGATCGTGGTCGATTGCGACGTCCTCCAGGCCGATGGCGGCACGCGCACGGCCTCGATCACCGGCGCCTGGGTCGCGCTGCACGACGCGCTGAAATGGATGGAGGGGCGCGGCATGCTCAAGGCATCGAACCCGCTCAAGGATCATGTCGCCGCGATTTCCTGCGGCATCGTCGCCGGCAACCCGGTCATCGATCTCGACTATGTCGAGGATTCCGGCGCGCAGACCGACGCGAACTTCGTCATCACCGGAACAGGCGGCCTGGTCGAAGTGCAAGGCACTGCCGAAGGCGCTCCCTTCTCGGAGGATGAGCTGATGGCCCTGCTCCGCCTCGCCAAGGGCGGTGTCAGCAAGCTGGTCGCGCTGCAAAAGGCGGCGGTGGCCTGACCATGAGCGGACATCGGCTTCTCCAAGGCAAAGTCGTGATTGCGACCCATAATCAGGGCAAGCTGCGCGAAATGCGCGAGCTGATGGCGCCCTATGGCGTCGATCTGGTCTCGGCCGGCGAGCTCGGCCTGCCCGAGCCGGAGGAGAATGGCCACATGTTCTCGGAGAATGCCGCGATCAAGGCGGTGGCCTCCGCGCAAGCGAGCGGCCTGCCGGCGATTGCCGATGATTCCGGCCTGTGCATCGATGCGCTCGACGGCGCCCCTGGCCTGTTCTCCGCCAACTGGGCCGGGCCGGGCAAGAACTTTGTCCCGGCGCTCGCCCGCGTGCAGGCCGAGCTCGCCAAGCGCGGCGCAACGACCTCCGACAAGCGTCGGGGCCATTTCGTCTCCGCGCTGGTCATCGCTTGGCCGGACGGACACCAGGAGCTCTTCGAAGGCCGCGTCTACGGCGAGATCATCCATGAGCCGCGCGGCCCTTCAGGCTTCGGCTATGATCCGATTTTCAAGCCGGACGGCCGCGCCAAGACCTTTGGCGAAATGTCTTCCGATGAAAAGCACGGCGTGCCGGATGATGGTTCGGAGGCGCTGTCGCATCGCGCCCGCGCCTTCCAGCTTCTCGCCGCAGCCTGCTTGAGGCTGCCCCAGTGAACGCGCCGGCCGCCATCGCCGAGCGCCAGGCGGTCCCGCCGCATCCGACCGCGGATGCCGGTTTCGCGGTCTATGTGCATTGGCCATTCTGCCTGGCCAAATGCCCCTATTGCGACTTCAACTCGCATGTGCGGCACACGCCGCCCGACCAGCAGCGCTTCATCGAAGCCTTCAGGCGCGAAATCGCGCACCGCGCCCAGCTGGCGCCCGGACGCACCGTCTCCTCGATCTTCTTCGGCGGTGGCACGCCCTCGCTGATGGAGGGCCGCACGGTCGGCGCAATCCTCGACGCGATCGGCGGCGCCTGGGCGGTCGACCCGAATTGCGAGGTCTCGCTGGAAGCAAACCCGACCAGCGTCGAGGCAGGACGCTTCCAGGATTTCCGCGCCGCCGGCGTCAACCGCGTCTCGCTCGGTGTGCAGGCGTTGAACGACGCCGACCTCAAGGCGCTGGGCCGGATGCACTCGACACAGGAAGCGCTCGATGCGGTGGCGATCGCGCGGCGCTATTTCGAGCGCTATTCCTTCGACCTGATCTACGCCCGCTCCGTCGAGCAGACCCCCGCGCTCTGGCGCGAGGAACTCGAACTCGCGATCGGCCATGCTGCCGAGCATCTCTCGCTCTACCAGCTCACCATCGAGCCCGACACCGCCTTCGCGGCCCTGTACAAGGCTGGCAAGTTGAAGGTGCCGGATTATGAGGTCGGCGCCGCACTCTACGAAACGACGCAGGAGATCACGGCAAAGCACGGCCTGCCGGTCTACGAGATCTCGAACCATGCCAGGCCGGGCGCCGAATGCCGGCACAATCTCGTTTACTGGTGCTATGGCGAATATGCCGGCATTGGCCCCGGTGCGCATGGAAGGCTGGTCACGGCGGACGGCCGGATGGCGCAATCGACCGAGAAGCGGCCGGAAGTCTGGCTTGAGCGCGTCGAGGCCGAAGGGCATGCGCTGGTCGAGAACGAGTGCCTGAACGCCGAGGCGCAAGGCGACGAATATCTGCTGATGGGCCTGCGACTGGTCGAGGGCATCGATCCGGTCACGTTCAGGGCGCTTTCAGGGCGCGAGCTGAAGTCTTCCCGCGTCGACAGCTTGATGAAGGAGGGGCTGTTGACGCGCAAACCCGGCGGCAAGCTCGCCGCGACACCGGACGGGGCCCTGGTCCTGGACGCGTTGGTGGCGGATCTGGCGGCCTAGACCTGCCGCCCCCATGCCCGGCCTCGCGCCGGGCATCATTCTGTTCTGGAACCGAGGATCTGCGCGTCGCAGCGCCCGGAAACCGCGCGCGGGGGCCCTGTTACGTCCTCGGCCCAAGGTCTCGCGGCGCGGCATTGACCGTCACGATCTGGCCGTTGCGCAGTTCGAGAACCGCAAGCCCGCGCTCAATCTGCCCATCCGGGCGGAAACGGAAGACGCCGTCCGCACCGGCAAAGCCCTGCGGGTTGGTCAGAACCGACTCGGAGAAACGCTGGCTTCCCTGCGTCCGCGCCAACGCCGCTGCCAGCGAGACCGCATCATAGGCCAGAGTCGCGGTGCGGGTCGGCGCGCCGTTGAAGCGCTGCTGATAACGGCCCGCAAAGGCATTGAAACCGGCTGTGTCGGGCGATGCGAACCAGCCTCCCTGGATCGCCGGAACGCGCGCGACGCTGGCATCGTTCCAGACACCGGTGCCGAGAGGCTTCACCTTGGCCGGATCGAACCCGGCTTGCTGAAGTGCCAGTCCCAGCGCCGGCATGGTGTCGGCTGCGGCCGGGACGAAGAGCGCGTCCGCCTGCTGCAAGGCCGGCACGAGGCGCTGGACAGCGGTGCGCATGCTGTTCTGGTCGGAGCCGAAACGCTCGATGATGACCGCCCGCGCCCCGCGATTGGCGACGGCCTGCTGGAACGCGGCCTCGACGACCCGGCCATAGGCGGTATCCGGAACCAGCGCGGCAAAGGACTTGCGCCCCTGCGAAGAGGCGTAGGCGATCACGCGATTGACGTCGTTCTCGGGCGGGAAGGAGAGCAGATAGACGCCGCGCGAAGCGACATTGCTATCGCTGGAGAAAGCCATGATCGGGCGGTTGGCGCCGCGCGCCACTTGAGCGGCAGCCTGCACCGAGGGTGCAAAGAGCGGCCCGATGATCAGTTCAGCACCTTCACGCAGCGCTTCCTGGGCCGCGGCCTGAGCGCCTTCCGGCGACCCGCGATCATCCTTGACCAGCAGCGTGAGGTCGGCGCCCGGGAATTCGGCGAGCGCCATCTCGGCAGCGTTCTTCAGGGAGTTGCCGACGACCGCGCCCTGCCCTTCCGCAGTCAGGGGAAGCACGAGGCCGACCTTGACCTTGCCGGTACCGATGGTCTGGCCGGTGGGCGCCTGAGCCTCGCCGCCCGGGGCCGCGGAACCGCCGTCAAAACCTGGCAGACCGGACGTGCCGCCGCTGCAGGCCGCGAGCCCAAGCGAAACACCGAGGGCCAGAGCCGCCAGACGCAACCTCGAGACCGGAAGGGGGAGCCGTTGGAGCAGCACGGGATCATCTCCAGTCGAGAACGGGGAACGCGGTCATTGCGACCGTATCCAGCTTGCAGTCCCCCGACCGTGGAGAACTCCTGCCAGTGCGACATGGTATTTTCAAGTTGTTAACTCTGTCTTGCCGCATTTGAAACGAGGCGCAGCTGCATGCGGCCGTGGCATAAGGACCGCGGCTGTGGCAGCTTGCGGACATGTCCGCTCCGTCCTCCGCCCCGCCTGCCTCTGCCCCGCGTGCATCGCAGCGCGCCCCCAGCTACACGGCCTTCGGGCTCCGCGCCGAAGCGGAGACGCTGGCGCCCGGCCTGCACATCGTCGCAACCCCGATCGGCAATCTGCGCGACATCTCGTTTCGCGCCCTGGCGACGCTTGCCGCCGCCGATGCCGTGCTCGCCGAGGACACGCGCACCAGCAAGACGCTGCTGGCACATTACGGAATCTCGACACCGCTCCTGCCCTATCACGAGCACAATGCCGCGCAGATGCGGCCGAAGATCCTGGCCAAGCTGCGGGAGGGCGGGCGGCTTGCCCTGATCTCCGACGCGGGCACGCCGCTGGTGTCGGACCCCGGCTACAAGCTGGTCGCCGATGTCGTCGCCGAAGGCCTGCCGGTCACCGGCATTCCGGGCCCCTCGGCCGTTCTGGCGGCGCTGGTGCTTGCCGGCCTGCCGACAGACCGGTTCTTCTTCGAAGGTTTCCTGCCGCCGAAATCGGCCGCGCGGCGCGGGCGGCTGACCGAGCTGGCGGTCATTCCAGGCACCCTCGTCTTCTTCGAATCACCGCGCCGCCTCGCCGAGATGCTCGCCGATGCCGGCGCAGTGCTGGGCGCAAGGCCGGCAGCGGTCGCCCGCGAACTGACCAAGTACCACGAAACCGTACAACGCGGGACGCTTGCTGAACTCGCCGCCCATTATGGCGAGGAGGAAGAAGCACGCGGCGAGATCGTCGTGATCATCGGTCCACCCGGAGCCGAGGCTCTGCTTCCAGCGGGAGATGTCATCGATGAGCGCCTGCGCGAGGCCATGGCGCGGCTCTCGCTCAAGGAGGCGGTCGCTCAGGTCGCCGCCGAGACGGGGCAGCCGCGCCGCAAGATTTATGCGCGCGCCCTCGAACTGACCCGCGAGCCTTGAGAGCCAGGGCTCGCAGCCAGAAGGCCAGACGAGCCGGAACGACCGGCCAGCGCGGCGAGTTGCTGGCGATCCTCTGGCTTGCCGCGAAGGGTTACCGGCCCCTCGCCCGGCGCTTCGGCGGCAAGGGCGGCGAGATCGACCTCATCGTGAAGCGCGGACGCACCATCGCCTTCGTCGAGGTCAAGGCCCGGGGCCTGCTCGACGATGCGCTGACCGCGATCACTCCGGAGAAACGCCGGCTGATCGAGGCCCGCATCCGGCAATGGCTCTCGCGCAATGCCTGGGCGATGGACCATCACTTGCGAGCCGATGCCGTCTTCGTCGCGCCCTGGCGTCGGCCGCGCCATGTGCCCGGCGCCTTCGAGCTGATCCTGTGACGCGCAGCCTGCCCCTTGCACAGGCATGGGGCCTGGGCCGATATGAGGCCGCGCAACAGGAACCTTGCCCATGACCCTTGCCGTCGCCATCCAGATGGACCCCATCGAACGCGTCAGGATCGCCGGCGATACCGGCTTCGCCCTGATGCTGGAGGCGCAGCGGCGCGGACACAGCCTCTACACCTACACGCCCGACAAGCTCTCTCTGCGGGACGGCAAGGTCACCGCGCCGATCCGGCCGGTCGAGGTCCGCGATATCGATGGCGATCATTTCACCCTCGGCGCCGAGGAGCGCACCGATCTCTCGACGCTCGATGTCGTGCTGCTCCGGCAGGATCCGCCCTTCGACATGGCCTATATCACCTCCACGCACATGCTGGAGCGCATCCATCCGAAGACACTGGTCGTCAACGATCCCGCGCAAGTGCGCAACGCGCCCGAGAAAATCCTGGTCACACATTTCCCCGAACTGATGCCGCCGACCCTGATCACCCGCGACAGGGCCGAGATCGAGGCCTTTCGCGAGGAGTTCGGCGAGATCGTGATGAAGCCGCTTTACGGCCATGGCGGCGCGACGGTGTTCAAGACCGGGAAGGGCGACCCCAATTTCGGCTCGCTGTTCGATCTCTTCTCCGGGATCTTCAAGGAGGCCTGGGTGGTCCAGCGCTTCATGAAGGAGGTCAGCGCCGGCGACAAACGCATCCTGCTGGTGGACGGCAAGGCGGCAGGCGCGGTCAACCGGGTGCCGGCCGACGGTGACCTGCGCGCCAACATGGTGCGCGGCGGCGCCGCCGCACCGACCGACCTCTCCAAGCGCGAGCTCGAGATCTGCGAGGCGATTGGCCCGACGCTGCGCGAGCGAGGCCTGATCCTGGTGGGCATCGACGTGATCGGCGGCAATCTCACCGAGATCAACGTCACGGCGCCGACGGGCGTGCGCGCCGTCAAGAAGCTGGGCGGGCCGGATATCGCCGCCCAGGTCTGGGACGCGATCGAGGCGAAGGTGAGCAGCCGAGGCTAGGGCCCCCACCGCACCGTCAGGCTCCGGCCTGTCGTGGCCGACAGCGCAGCATCGGGGCTGAAGGCTCAGGCGCTCCTGGCGACCGCCGTCCCGTTCAACGGATTGGCGGCATCCCAGTCGTAGCGCATCGTATCGAAGCGCATCGTCATCGCGTCGACGAGCAGGAGCTTGCCGACCAGCGGCTCCCCGAAGCCGGTGATTGCGCGAATCACCTCCAGCGCCATCAGCGAGCCCATCACGCCGGCGAGCGCGCCAAGCACACCGGCTTCGGCACAGGGTGCGACCGTGCCAGGCGGCGGCGGATTGGGAAAGAGGCAGCGATAGGTCGGGTTCGGCCGCCCGTCCGGCCGCTTCTCATGCGGGCGCAGCGTGGTCAGCGACCCATCGAAGCGGCCAAGGGCCGCGGTGACCAGCGGCTTCTTCTCGTAGAAGCAGGCATCGGCGACGGCGTAACGCGTCTCGAAATTGTCGGTGCCGTCGGCGATCACGTCGTAGAAGGCAACCATGGCGCGGGCGTTGTGCGGGTCGATGCGGGTGACATGCTCCTCGACCGCGACATGCGGGTTGAGCCGCTTGATGAAGCCGGCAGCCGCAACCGCCTTGTTCGCGCCGAGGTCGGCAGTGCTGAAGATGGTCTGGCGCTGCAGGTTGGAAAGCGAGACATGATCGGCGTCGACGATACCGATCATGCCGACACCCGCGGCGGCAAGATACTGGATCAGCGGCGCGCCAAGCCCGCCCGCGCCGATCACGAGTACGCTGGTGGATTTGAGTTTGGCCTGCCCCGGACCGCCGATCTCCGGCAGCACCAGATGGCGCGCATAGCGTTCGATCTCGTCACCGTGCAGGCTCATGCATCAGAGTTAAGCCGAACCGCTGGATTGGGCAATCGTGGCGTTGGCGGGGCCAAGGGAAATGGCCTGCAGCCCGGCTTGGCCGGGCGAGGAAGCCGTGCCATCGTGCGCACAGGCAGGGGCGGAGAAACCGCGCCGCGCGTTCACAGGGGAAGCACATATGCGGGTCAGATCTCTTGCGCTGGCGCTAGCGGGCGTCGCCTTTTCGGCTCTCGCCGCCATGGCGCAAACCGCAATCAAGCCGGCGGTCGTTTATGACAAGGGCGGCAAATTCGACAAATCCTTCAACGAAGCCGCCTTCATCGGCGCCGAGAAATTCAAGAAGGAAACCGGTGTCGAGTTCCGCGATTTCGAGCCGACCAACGAGGCGCAGATCGAGCAGGCCCTGCGGCGCTTCGCACGCGACGGCCATTCCCCGATCATCGCGGTCGGCTTCAGCCAGGCGACCGCCCTGCAAAAGGTGGCAGCCGAATTCCCCGACCTGAAATTCACGATCATCGACATGGTTGTCGACCTGCCGAACGTACAGTCGGTCGTGTTCAAGGAGCATGAGGGCTCCTATCTCGTCGGCCTGCTCGCCGGGATGGCATCCAAGAGCGGCAAGGTCGGGTTCGTCGGCGGCATGGATATCCCGCTGATCCGGAAATTCGCCTGCGGCTATGTCCAGGGCGTCAAGGCGGCGAAGAAGGATGGCGAGGTCTTCCAGAACATGACGGGCTCGACGCCCTCCGCCTGGAACGACCCGGTGAAGGGCGGCGAGCTTGCCAAGTCGCAGATCGACCGCGGCGCCGACGTGATCTACCACGCAGCCGGCGGCACCGGCATCGGCGTGCTGCGCGCGGCGGCGGATGCCGGCAAGCTCGGCATCGGCGTCGATTCCAACCAGAACGCCCTGCAGCCGGGCAAGGTGCTGACCTCGATGCTGAAGCGCGTCGATGTCGCGACCTACGCCTCCTTCAAGGCGGCCCGCGAAGGCAGCTGGAAGCCGGGCATCTCCGTGCTCGGGCTGAAGGAGGACGGCGTCGCCTGGGCGCTCGACGATGCCAACCGGGCCTTGATCACGCCCGAGATGAAAGCCGCCGCCGACAAGGCGCGCGATGACATCATCGCCGGCACGGTGAAGGTGCACGACTATATGTCGGACTCTAAGTGCACGATGTGAGGAACGGGCGCATGCCGCCCTCTCCTTCTCGGGGAGGGCGGCGCTTCGGGGCCGCATCCGGATGAAGATCACCATTCTTGGCTCCGGCGACGCCTTCGGATCGGGCGGGCGTTTCAACACCTGCCTGCTCGTCGAGGCCGTCGGCGAGCGCATGTTGCTCGACTGCGGCTCGTCGAGCATGGTCGCGCTGAACAAGGCGGACGTCGCCCGCAATCCGATCTCGAGCCTGCTGTTCACGCATTTCCACGGCGACCATTTCGGCGCGCTGCCGGCCTTTCTGCTCGATGCGCAATTCGTCTCGCGCCGGAACGAGCCCCTGACCATCGCAGGGCCGGCCGGAATCGAACACCGAGCGTGGCATGCGCTGGAGGCCGATTTCCCCGGCGCCTCGGCCAATCCCTGGCGCTTCCCGATCCGTTTCGTCGAGGTGACGCCGGAAGCACCGGCGATGTTGGCCGGGCTCGCGATCACCGCCTTCCCGATGGTGCATGACGAGCGCGCCGGCCCTTGCCAGGGCTATCGACTGGCACGCGACGGCAAGGTCTTTGCCTTTTCCGGCGATACGGCCTGGAGCGATGAGCTGATCTCCTTGGCCGCCGGAGCCGATGTGCTGCTTGTCGAGTGCTACAATTACGACCGGCCGCTGGCCAACCATCTCGACTACAAGACACTCGCGGCACGGCGCGGCGATCTCGCGACCCCGCGCATCGTGCTGACCCATATGGGGCCGGGCATGCTCGCCCATGACGGCCCGTTGCCGGAAGAGCGGGCCCATGACGGCATGGTGATCGTGCCATGAGCGTTCCCGCCATCGAACTGATCGCGATCAGCAAGCGCTTCGGCCCGGTCCTGGCCAACAAGGACGTCTCGCTTTCCATCGCCGCCGGCTCAATCCACGGCATCGTCGGCGAAAACGGAGCCGGCAAATCGACGCTGATGTCGATCCTCTACGGTTTCTATGAGGCCGATTCCGGCGAGATCAGGGTCGCAGGCCAGCCCTTGCGTATTCGCAGACCGGCGGACGCGATCACGGCCGGCATCGGCATGGTCCATCAGCATTTCATGCTGGTCGAACCACTCAGCGTCGTCGAGAACGTCGTGCTCGGCGCGGAGGGCGGCAAGCTGCTCAAGGGCGGCATCGCCAGGGCACGGGCCGAGCTTGCGCGCCTCTCCCGGGATTATGGCCTCGCCATCGACCCGGACGCCATCGTCGGCGATCTCTCCGTCGGCTTTCAGCAGCGCGTCGAAATCCTGAAGGCGCTCTATCGCGGCGCCGAGATCCTGATCCTCGACGAACCCACCGCCGTGCTGACCCCATCGGAAGCCGACCAGCTCTTTGCGCTGCTGCGATCACTGAAGGCGCAGGGCAAGACGGTGATCCTGATCACCCACAAACTGCGCGAGGTCATGGATGTGACCGACACCGTCTCGGTGATGCGTCGGGGTGAGATGATCGCGCATGTCGAAACCGCCCGGACCTCGCCTCCCGAGCTTGCCGAAGCGATGGTCGGACGGCGCGTGCTGCTGCGGGTGGAGAAGACGGAGCATCCGCGCGGGGCCCCCGTTCTGGAGGCTGCCGGCCTCGGTTTCTATGACGAGCGTGGTTGCGAGAAGCTCAGCGATGTCAGCCTGACGCTGCATGCCGGCGAGATCGTCGGCATCGCCGGCGTCGCCGGCAATGGCCAGAGCGAATTGCTCGAGGTGCTTGCCGGCCTGCTCCAGCCCTCGCGCGGCGTCATCCGGCTCGACGGCGAGATCCTCAACGCCGGCGACCGCACGCCCGCCAATCTGCGCGAACTCGGGGTGATGCATATTCCCGAGGACCGCCACAGGATGGGACTGGTCACCGCCTTTCCCGCGGCCGAGAACAGCATCCTCGGCTACCAGGACGACCCGGCCTTCGGACCAGGCCCCTTCCTCTCGCCGACCAGGATTGCAGCGCACGCGTTTGCCGGCATGACGGCCTATGATGTGCGCCCGGCAGACCCGTCCCTGAAGGCCGCGAAATTCTCGGGCGGCAATCAGCAGAAGATCGTGCTGGCCCGCGAGATCGAGCGCGCACCAAAGGTCCTGCTCGTCGGCCAGCCGACACGCGGCGTCGATATCGGTGCGATCGAGTTCATCCATCGCCGCCTGATTGCGCTGCGCGATGCCGGAGTGGCGATCCTGCTTGTTTCGGTCGAGCTCGAGGAGGTGATGGCGTTGTCCGACAGGATCCTGGCCATGTGCGGCGGCCGGGTCACCGGCGAGCGAGCGGCCGAGGCCACCAATGAGCGCGATCTCGGCCTGCTGATGGCCGGTGTGAACCAGGAAGCCGCATGAGCGCCACGCCGATCGACCTGCCCCGCTGGGCCGATGCCGGGCTGGTTCCGCTGGTCAGCGTCACTGCGGCGCTCCTTGTCGCCGGACTGGTGGTGCTCGGCATCGGCGAGAGCCCCTTGGAAGCCACGGCCCTGCTTCTCAAGGGTGCCCTCGGCAGCATCGAGGGCTTGGGTTTCACGCTCTACTACACCACGAATTTCATCTTCACGGGCCTCGCCGTCGCCGTCGCCTTCCATGCCGGGCTGTTCAACATCGGCGGCGAGGGCCAGGCGACCGTCGCCGGCATCTTCCTCGCGCTGGCTTGCCTCTGGCTCGCGCCGCTGCCCGGCATCCTGCTCGTGCCGCTCGCCATCCTGGCGGGAGCGGCAGGAGGCGCGCTCTATGGTTTCATCCCCGGCTGGCTGCAGGCGACGCGCGGCAGCCACGTCGTCATCACCACGATCATGTTCAATTTCCTGGCGGCGACGCTGAGCGTCTATCTGCTCGTCAACGTGATGGGGAAACCTGGTTCGATGCAGGCCGAAACCCCGGAATTCGCCGGGCACGCCGTGTTGACGCCGATGCACCAGTTGCTCGCGCCGCTCGGGATCAAGCTGCCGGCGACCCCGCTCAACACCGCTTTCCTGCTCGCGCTCGCCGCGCTCGTCGCAATCTGGGCACTGATCTATCGCTCGCGCCTCGGTTACGCGATCCGCACCGTGGGCGCCAATCCACGCGCTGCCGCCTATGCCGGCATTTCGCCCGCCCGGATGACCATGGTCGCGATGGCGCTCTCCGGCGCCCTGGCTGGCGGGCTCGCGGTCAACGAGGCGATGGGCGTGCAGCACCGCCTCCTGATCGATTTCACGGCCGGCTACGGTTTCGTCGGCATCGCCGTCGGGTTGATGGGGCGCGGCCACCCGATCGGCGTCGCGCTCTCAGCCTTCCTGTTCGGCGTGCTCTATCAGGGCGGAGCGGAACTCTCCTTCGACAAGCCGACCATTACGCGGGACATGGTCGTCGTGATCGGCGGCGTGGTCATTCTCTTTGCCGGGGCGCTCGACGGGCTCTTTCGCAAGCTCGTCGCCAACGCCCTCCGACTCGGCCGGGTGGCCTAGCCATGGACTGGCTCACGACCATCGCCGTCATCCTCGATTCCACGATCCGACTGTCGATTCCGCTGCTCTGCGCGGCACTCGCCGGGCTATGGTCCGAACGCTCCGGCGTCGTCGATATCGGGCTGGAAGGGAAGATGCTGGTCGCGGCCTTCGCTTCGGCCGTCGCAGCCTTCGTGACCGGCTCCGCCTGGGCGGGGCTCGGCGCCGGCATCCTGGCCTCGGTCCTGCTCTCGCTCGTCCACGGCTTCGCAGCGATCACCTGGCGCGGCAACCAGATCGTCTCCGGCGTCGCCATCAACATGCTGGCGGCGGGCGTCACCGTGGTGCTCGGCAATGCCTGGTATGGACAGGGAGGACGGACCCCGCCGCTCGAAGGGGCAGCGCGCTTCGGCGATCTCACCCTTCCCTTCGCCAGGGCCATGCGCGAACACGTCCCCGTCCTCGGCCTTCTCTACGACGAGGTTATTTCCGGCCATGGGGCACCGGTCTATCTCGCCATCCTCGCGGTTCCGATCACCGCCTTCGTGCTGAAGCGCACACGCTTCGGCCTGCGGCTGCGCGCCGTCGGCGAGAACCCGGCAGCCGTCGATACCGCCGGCATCTCGGTCGCCGGGCTGCGCTATGGCGCGGTGGTGATCTGCGGCGTGCTTTGTGGGCTGGGCGGCACCTATCTCGCCGTTTCGCAATCGGCCGGTTTCCTGCCGCAAATGACGGCGGGAAAGGGCTTCATCGCGCTCGCCGCCGTGATCTTTGCGAATTGGCGTCCCTGGCCGGCGCTGGGGGCCTGCCTGCTCTTCGGGCTGCTCGATGCCATCGCGATCCGGCTGCAGGGCGTGCTGCTTCCTGGTATCGGACAGGTTCCCGTCCAGGCGATCCAGGCCCTGCCCTATCTTCTCACCGTCATCCTGCTTGCTGGTTTCATCGGCAAGGCCGTGCCACCGAAGGCCTCCGGCCTGCCCTATGTGAAGGAGCGTTGATGAGCGAGTCTGCGCCCAATTTCGACGCCCTCTTCGCCACGGCCAGGCGCGCGCAGATCCGGGCCTATGCGCCCTATTCCGCATTCCGGGTCGGCGCCGCCATCCTCGATGACAACGGCGCGATCCATTCCGGCTGCAATGTCGAGAACGCCTCCTATCCCGTCGGGCTCTGCGCCGAGGCCGGCGCCATCTCCGCGATGATCGCGGCGGGCGGACGGGCGATCCATGCCGTTCTGGTCCTTGGCGACGGCGAGGAGCTGGTCACCCCGTGCGGTGCCTGCCGTCAGCGCATTCGCGAGTTCGCTGCCCCGGAAACACCCATCGCGATTGCGGGCCCCGATGGCGTGCGTGCCCGGTTTTCGCTCGCGGAGCTGTTGCCAGCCTCGTTCGGACCGGCCAATTTGCGCACCTGATTTGCGCAGGCCCGCGCGCATCCGTGCGCAGGCCGACCCCGATACCGAGGCATTGGAATGGCGGCTGACCCGAGTTTCGACAAGGCAGCGGGAACGCTGATCGACCGCGGCGTCGACGGTGGGATCGACTGCGCCTTCGTACTCGGCACCGGGCTCGGCCGCATCGTCGACGATGTGGTCGACCCGGTCGTCATTCCGTTCGCGGAGATCCCGGGATTCCCGCAGGGCCATGTCTCGGGCCATGCCCGCGCCGTCTGCTATGGCACGCTGCACGGCAAGCGCGTCCTGATCTTCCAGGGGCGGGCGCATTTCTACGAAACCGGAGATCCTGCGGTGATGCGCGTGCCGATCGGCATGCTGACAGCCTTCGGCTCGCCGCCACTGGTCCTGACCAATGCATCGGGCTCGCTGAAGCCGGACCTGCGGCCCGGCGGCCTCGCCCTGATTACCGACCACATCAATCTCAACGCGCCGAACCCGCTGATCGGCGATACCGGCGATGGGCGTTTCGTGCCGATGGTCGATGCCTATGATCCGCATCTGCGGGCACGCCTGAAGAAGGCGGCGGCCGCTTCAGGGGTCAATATGGGCGAAGGCGTCTATATGTGGTTCTCGGGGCCGAGCTTCGAGACGCCAGCCGAGATCAGGATGGCGAAGATGCTCGGCGCCGATCTCGTCGGCATGTCGACCGTGCCGGAGGTCATCATCGCGCGCCGGCATGGCGTTCGCGTCGCCGGTATCTCGGTGATCACCAATATGGGCGCGGGTATTCTTGGCGGCGCGCCGAGCCACGGGGAGACCCGTGACGTTGCGGCGGCCGCGTCGACGGGCCTGCGCCGCCTGTTCCGCTCTTTCCTGGCGGAGCTCTAGAGATGGCCGATCTTGAAGCCGCGGCCCGTGCACTGAGTCTCCTCGACCTGACCGATCTCTCGGACCAGGCGAGCGAGGCCGGCACCCTGCAACTTTGCGCGCGCGCCGTCGCTGCGCCTGGCCCCGTTGCCGCCGTCTGCATCTGGCCGCGCTTCGTCGAGATTGCGCGCAAGGCGCTGCGCCATTCGACCGTGAAGATCGCGACCGTGGTCAATTTCCCGGCCGGGGGCAGCAACTGCACGCTGGTTGCCGGAGATGTCGCGGAAGCACTGGGGGACGGCGCCGATGAGATCGACCTCGTCCTGCCCTGGCGCGCCTTCCTCGATGGCGACAGCGACATTGCCCGCGAGATGGTTGCGAGCGCCAAGGACCAGTGTGGCGACAGGCTGCTGAAGGTCATCCTTGAAACCGGCGAATACCCTGATCTCGACGCGGTGAAGCGAGCCTCAATGCTCGCGATTTCGGCCGGGGCCGACTTCATCAAGACCTCGACCGGCAAGACCGCCCATTCCGCCAGCCTGCCGGCGGTCGAGACCATGCTGGCCGTCATCAAGGCAGCCGGACGACCGGTCGGCATCAAGCCCTCAGGCGGCATCAAGACGCTTCCCGACGCAAACGCCTATCTTGCGCTGGCCGACAAGGCGATGGGACCAGATTGGGCGAAGCCCTCCACCTTCCGCATCGGCGCCAGCGGCCTGCACCAGGTCCTCGTCGACATCATCGAGGGCAAGACCGCCGGCGAACGGATCGACGGGGCCTATTGATGCGACTGCCTCAGGAGATCATTGCCGCCAAGCGCGATGGCGGCACGCTTCCCGGCGAGGATATCCGCCAGATCGTCGCCGGGCTGACCGACGGTTCCGTCAGCGAGGGCCAGGCCGCCGCATTTGCCATGGCCGTATTCTTCCGCGACATGAACGCCGAGGAACGCGTTGCCCTGACGCTCGCCATGCGCGATTCCGGCACGGTCCTGAACTGGGACGACCTGCCCGGCCCCGCACTCGACAAACACTCGACCGGCGGCGTCGGCGACACGGTCAGCCTGCCTCTGGCCGCGGTCGTCGCGGCCTGCGGTGGCTATGTGCCGATGATTTCGGGACGTGGCCTCGGCCATACCGGCGGCACGCTCGACAAGCTCGATGCCGTGCCGGGATATGTGACGCAACCGGATATCGCGCTGTTCCGCAAGGTGGTGCGCGAAACCGGCTGCGCCATCATCGGCCAGACCGCCGATCTCGCCCCCGCCGACAAGCGCCTCTATGCCATCCGCGACGTGACCGCGACGGTCGAGACGATCCCGCTGCTGGTGTCCTCGATCCTGTCGAAGAAGCTCGCCGCAGGCCTGCACGGCCTGGCCATGGACGTGAAATTCGGCTCCGGCGCCTTCCTGCCCGACTTCAACAAGGCGCATGACCTCGCAGAGGCGCTCGTCGGCGTCGCCAATGGCGCCGGCCTGCCGACAACCGCGCTGATGACCGACATGGCCGAGCCGCTCGCGTCGGCGGCCGGCAACACGCTCGAAGTCGCCTATGCTCTCGACCACCTGACGGGACGCCGGCGCGAACCGCGCTTCCACGAAGTGACCGTGGCACTGGCCGCCGAGATGCTGCTGCTCGGCAAGCTTGCGCATAACCTCGACGAAGCCCGGGCGAAGATCGAGGCAGCTTTCAGCAGCGGCGCCGCCGCGGAGCGTTTCGCCGAAATGGTGGTCGCGCTGGGCGGTCCGGCCGACCTGCTGGAGAAGCCGACAAAGCATCTCGCGCCCGCTCCGGTCGTCCGGGCGGCCTATCCGGCTTCGAGCGGAGCCGTGCGCACCGTCGACACGCGCGGCGTCGGGCTTGCCGTGGTGGCGCTCGGCGGTGGGAGGACGCGCCCGCAGGATGCGATCGACCATGCTGTCGGTCTCGTCGAACTGGCAGGGCTTGGCCAGGATGTCGGGCCGGAACGGCCACTCGCGATCATCCATGCCCGCGACGAGGCCGGCTTCACTGCGGCCGAGGCCCGGCTGCGCCGGGCCTACACACTCGGCGAGGACGCGGCCGGACACGGTCCGCTGATCGCACAACGCATCACGGAGACTTCAGGATCATGAGTCTGCTTCTGGCAATGACCGGCTGGCATATCGAGGATTGGCGGGGGCGTTTTGCCGCCCTGCTGCCGGAACTCCCGGTCGTCACGCTCGGCGAGCCCTTCGACCGCCGCGCCGTGCATTACGTCGCGAGCTGGAAGCATCCCGAGGGAAGCCTCGCAGGCCTGCCCAATCTCGCAGCGATCTTCTCGCTCGGCGCCGGCGTTGACCACATCTTCGCCGATAGCCGCCTGCCGCCGGTGCCGATCGCCCGCGTGGTCGATCCTGATCTGACGACGCGCATGAGCGAATACATCGTACTGCACTGCCTGATGCATCTGCGCCAGCAGCGCCGCTACGACCGTCAGCAACTCGCCAAATCCTGGGAAGACGATCGCAACCAGCCGGCGGCCCGCTCAGTGCGTGTCGGCGTCATGGGGCTCGGTGAGCTTGGGCTCGACGCGGTGCGAAAACTGCAGGTCCTCGGCTTCGACGTCGCCGGCTGGAGCCGCTCGCCGAAGAGTGTCGACGGGCTTGTCACCTTCGCCGGGGAAGACGGCATGGCAGGTTTCCTGGCCCGCACCGACATCCTGGTCAGTCTGCTGCCGCTGACACCGGATACGCGCGGGGTCATCAATGCAAAGCTGCTCGGCGGTCTCGCGCAGGGCGGGCGGCTCGGCGGGCCGTTCCTGATCAATGCCGGTCGCGGCGGCCTGCATGTCGAGACCGATATCCTGTCCGCGCTCGAAACCGGCACGCTGAGGGGGGCGACACTGGACGTGTTCCAGACCGAGCCATTGCCGGCCGATTCCCCGCTCTGGAGCCATCCGGCCGTGACCGTGACACCGCATAATGCCGCGATGTCAGACCCGGAGGCGATCGCGACCCTGATCGCGGCGCAGATCCGGCGGCTGCAGGCCGGCGAAGCGCTGGAGCACGTCGTCGATCCCGCCCGAGGTTACTGAGCGGCCTGCCGCTCCGTCACGCAAGCGTCACGGCACCGTCGTTGTGCTGAGATGCTGCACGGCCAAGCCGGCGCGGTCTTCTTCCCMGCGCCGGAGTGACCCATGCGCCTTGCCCTCGCCGCAGCCCTGCTGCTGTCCTCGACCATGCTCGCCGGTGCGGAGGACGCGCCGAAGGAATTCCCCGCCAAGCTCGTCGGCCATGCCCTCCTGCCGGCCAACACCATCATCCCGGCCCCGGCCGATGCGCCGGCTGACCTCAAGGTCTCCGGCAAGTTCGTCCAGCCCGGCAAACGCGTCGAGGCCGTCGGCACCGTGATGGGTACGTCGGGCGGCCGCCCGACCGGGCTGTCCACGCCATTTGCCGGTCAGCCGGTGCAGGGCTTCTCCGGCATCCGCTCGCTCGGCAATGGCGAGTTCCTGGTGCTGACCGATAACGGCTTCGGCTCCAAGGTGAACTCGCCCGACGCGATGTTGTTCTTCCATCGCCTCAAGGCCGATTTCAACGGCGGCAAGATCGAACGTCTCGCGACCACCTTCCTGCATGATCCCGGCAAGAAGGTGCCGTTCCGCATCGTCCACGAGGGCACCGAGAAGCGCTATCTGACCGGCGCCGATTTCGATCCCGAATCCATCCAGCCAATCGGCGGCAAGTTCTGGATCGGTGAGGAATTCGGACCCTACCTGATCCGCGTCGACGCCGACGGCAAGGTCGAGGCGGTGTTCGAGACCACGGTCGACGGCAAGCCGGCGCGCTCGCCCGACCATTACGCCGTGACGACGCCCGGCGCCCCGAACCTGCCCGTCGAGTTCAATGTGCGCCGCTCCAAGGGCTATGAGGGCATGGCGGCCTCGCCGGACGGGCGCTTTCTTTACCCGCTGCTCGAAGGCCCGCTCTGGAACGCCGAGACCAAGGGCAATGAGGAAGTCGACGGCAAGGAAGTGCTGCGCATCCTCGAATTCGACGTGCAGAACGAGAAGTGGACCGGCCGCTCCTGGTTCTTCCCGCTCGAGCAGAAGGGGCTCGCCATCGGCGATTTCAACATGATCGACGCCACCACCGCCTTGATCATCGAGCGTGACAATGGCGAGGGCACTGCCGACAAGGGCTGCGCGGCCGGCCAGAAGGGCCCGGACTGCTTCCATGACCTCGCCAAGTTCAAGCGGATCGTGAAGATCGAGATGACCGACGCCAATGTCGGCAAGTCGGTGCGCAAGATCGGCTTCATCGACCTGCTGAAGATCGCCGACCCGGACAAGAAGGCGAAGCAGGGTGCCATCGACGGCGTGCTGCCTTTCCCCTTCTTCACCATCGAGAACGTCGATGTCGTCGACCGCGCCAATGGCATCATCGTCGTCGGCAACGACAACAACCTGCCCTTCTCCTCGTCGCGCGACCCGAAAAAGGCCGATGACAACGAACTCGTGCTGCTCTCGGTCAAGGACCTGCTCGCCGCCAAGTGAGCGAGACGGCCCAGCTTGCAACGACTAAGTCGTAGCCAAGTAAGCCTGTCCCGGCGCGCAGCACTCGCAACATCATGGCCGGCCTCGCGCCGGCCATTCTCGTTTCGATCCGGCGAGCTTGAACAGCTGTTCTGGCAACACCACATTTTCCTTAGCAAGCGCCTTCGGGCGCTAGGCATGGTGGTTTGGATGATCGTCACTGTTGGAGGTGATCATGTTGACCGCGAATACGGAAGGCAAACGGCCGCAGGACTTGTGCAATCTTCTCCTCGCCGCGTGCCTGTTCATCTCTCCCTGGATCATGCGTTTTACGGGCGACATGATGGCCGCCCGCAACGCCTGGATCATCGGCATCGTGCTCGCCCTTGTGGCGGTCGCGGCGCTCTCGATGTTCAAGGAATGGGAGGAATGGGTGAACCTGGTGCTCGGCGTCTGGCTGATGGCAGCTCCCTGGGTGCTCGGCTTTACCGGCAACTTCAACGCGTTCTGGACCCACACGATCCTCGGCGTGCTGACGGCTGCCGTCTCGGCCTGGGCTGTCTGGGACTACCGGCACGAGCCGCACGCGACGGCCTGAACGGGTCGCGACACCGCGCGATCTCCTGACCCGCCGCTGCGAGGCGGCGGGTTCTCGTGGCCTTCGCTACGCCTGGCCGCGCAGCGCGCCCGGCCCCGGAGTGGCGCCCGCGGGACATTTCCCTGAGATGATCATCGCCAGCACCTCGTCCTGCGTCACATCGCTGGTGCGGGCAGTACCGACAACCCGGCCGTTCTTCATCACGCTGAGCCGGTCGGCGAGATCGAAGACGTCATGCAGGTCATGACTGATCAGGAAGATGCCGATTCCCTGACGCTTCAGTTCAAGGATGAGATCGGCAACCTGTTTCGTCTCCGCAGGCCCGAGCGCTGCCGTCGGCTCGTCCATGATCAGAACCCGGGCGTTGAAGTAAATCGCGCGCGCGATCGCAACCGACTGACGCTGGCCGCCCGAGAGCGCTTTGACCGGCTCCTTGAAGCGCCGGAAATGCGGATTGAGCCGTCCCATCACCTTGCGCGTTTCGGATTCCATCGCGGAATCATCCAGCGTGTGCCAGGGCGTCAGCAGCTCCCGTCCGAGGAAGATATTGGCTGCGGCGTCGACATTGTCGGCCAAAGCCAGGGTCTGGTAGATCGTCTCGATGCCGTAGCGCTTGGCGTCACGCGGATTGGCAATCGCAGCCGGCTCACCGCTGATGCGGATCTCGCCGGCATCGGCCTGGTAGGCTCCCGACAGGATCTTGATCAACGTCGATTTGCCGGCACCGTTGTGACCGAGCAGGCCGACAACCTCGCCGGCCTTGAGGTCGACACTGACAGTGTCGACCGCCTTGATGCCACCGAAGGCGATCGAGATGTCGCGCATCTCGACGAGCGGTGGGGTCTCGATGTCCCGGGCCGTGGCGAGGCTCATGACGTCCCTCCTCCCTCAGCTCAGCTTGCGACGGTAGAGCCCGTCGAGCCAGACGGCCACGACCAGCACCACGCCGACGACGATGTTCTGCAGCGGCGTATCGACGCCGATCAGCACCATGCCCGATTGCAACGACTGCATCACCAGCGCCCCCAGCATCGCACCCGCGATGGTGCCGACGCCACCGGCAAGCGATGTGCCGCCGATCACCGCCGCCGCAATGACATAGAGCTCGTCGAGGGCTCCGGCCGAATTCGTCGCGGCATTGAGGCGGGCCGTGGAGATGCAGGCGGATATGCCGACAAGCACCCCCATCAACCCGAAGACCAGGGTCAGCACCTTGCGGGTGTTGACGCCGGAAAGCTGCGCTGCCTCGGGATTACCGCCGATCGCGAAGACATAGCGGCCGAACCGCAGCCGCTTGGTCAAGAAGCTCATCACGATGCCGACCGCCAGCGCCAACAGCACGGGAACCGCAAGGCCATGGCCGATGGTCAGCCCGCCCTCCGGCCAGACGAGGCCTCTGGCCTCGACCAGGCGGCGCGCAACGCCGGCCGGCAGAGGATAGGCATTGGCGACCATCACGGTGCCGAGCACGGCGCCGCAGCCAAGCGCGGCAATGGCGCCTTCAGCCCAGATCGGCCGCAGGCCGAAACCGAAGCGCCGCCGCCGGCGGCGGGCAAGCACGATCCCGGCAAGGATCAAGGCGCAGATCACCAGACCGATCGCCCAGGATGCACCCGTGCCGATCGCGCCTTCGATGCCGCCACCAAGGGGGCGGAAACGCGTGTCCATCGGCGCGATGGTCTGGCCCTGCGTCACCCACCAGGCTGCGCCACGCCAGACAAGAAGGCCACCGAGCGTGACGATGAAGGAGGGGATGGCGAGATAGGCTATCAACGCACCCTGGAACAGGCCGAGGACGCCGCCGAGCGCAACGGAAACCAGGATGCTGATGAACCATGTGGCGGGATGCTCGAAGCCAAGCAGCTCCGGCAGCAGTCGCGCCTGGACCAGCCCGACCACCATGCCGACGAAGCCGAGCATCGAACCGACCGAGAGGTCGATATTGCGCGTCACGATGACAAGCACCATGCCGCAGGCCATGACGGCGATCGATGCCGTCTGGACCAGCAGATTCCAAAGATTTCGCGGAGTCAGGAAGGCTCCGTCGGAAAGCCAGTTGAAGCCGAGCCAGATCACCCCAAGCGCGGCGACCATGCCGATCATGCGCGGATCGAACTCGATCTCGCGCATGTGGTCGGCCACGCTCCTTGCGCCTGGCCCCGGCACCTTCTCAGAAACCGGGGCTGGAGCGACCTCAGTCACAAGCCTTGACCTTGCCGGCTGCGACGCCCTGGCAGACAGCGGCCTTTGGAGCCCAGCCCGCCTCGATCACCACACCGAGATTGTCCTTCGTCACCGGTACGGGCTTGAGGAAAAGCGCCGTCATCGCCTGCTTGCTCGGGCCCTGGTTCCAGCTTGCCGCACCCGCGATCTCGGTCAGCTTGGCGCCGCCGGCAAGCTTGATCGCGATCTCGGCCGCATTACGCCCGAGCTCGCGTGCATCCTTCCAGATCGTCACCGTCTGCGTCCCGAGCGCGACGCGGTTCAATGCCGCGCGATCGGCGTCCTGGCCGGAAACCGGTACCGAGCCGGCGAGCCCCTGCGCGGCCATTGCCGCAATGGCGCCGCCCGCCGTGCCGTCATTGGCCGCGATCACCGCGTCGACCTTGTTGGCATTGCGGGTCAGGAACTGCTCCATGTTGCGTTGGGCGTTCGCAGGGAGCCAGCCGTCGGTAAAAGCCTCGCCGACATTCTTGATCTTGCCGGAATCGATTGCCGGCTTCAGAATCTCGACGGAGCCCTGATAGAGGAAGCCCGCATTCGGATCGGAGCTCGATCCCTTGATGAAGACGAAGTTTCCTTCCGGCTTCGCCTTCTGGACCTCGCGCGCCATCATGCGACCGACCTCGACATTGTCGAAGGTCAGGTAGAAGGCCTGCGGAATCTCGATCAGCCGGTCATAGCCGACGACTGCAATGCCTTCATTGACCGCCTTCTCGACGGCGGGCCGGATGGCCTGCGCATCCTGGGCCAGGACGATCAGGGCCTTGGCACCACGGGCGATCAGGCTTTCGACATCGGTGAGTTGCTTGGCGGGAGAGGATTGCGCATCGGCCGAGAGATAGGTGCCGCCGACCTTCTCGATCGCCGCCTTGATCGCGGCCTCGTCGGTCTTCCAGCGTTCTTCCTGAAAATTCGACCAGCTGACCCCGACGACCGGGCCCTTCGTCTGGGCAAAGGCAGGCGAGAATCCGCCCGCTGCCGCCAGGGTAACACCGGCGGCAAGCATCATATTTCTGAGCATGGCAATCTCCCGCGATTCCTCTGGCCGTGCGCTCTCTTGGGGGATCGCCTGGTCAGCGTCCGGAGCGCCTCACATTCAGAGGACAGCCTATCGCGAGAAAGGCGTCAAGCCACCCGCTTGTCGGGGGAGTCGCAGAGATCGTTGAGCAGGCAGCGGCCGCATTCGGGGCGCAGTGCCTTGCAGATGTAGCGACCATGCAGGATCAGCCAATGATGGGCATGGCGGCCGAATTCCGGCGGCACCGCCTTCTCCAATCCCATCTCGACTGCAAGCACGGTCTTGCCCGGCGCGATGCGCAGGCGATTGGCGATGCGGAAGACATGGGTGTCGACGGCGTGGGTGATCTCGCCGAAGGCGATGTTGAGCACGACATTGGCGGTCTTGCGCCCGACGCCAGGCAGGCTTTCGAGCGCGGCACGGTCGGCAGGGACCTCGCCACCGAACTCCGCAATCAGCTTCTCGCTGAGCAGGATGACATTCTTCGCCTTGGTGCGGAAGAGGCCGATCGTCCTGACCAGCTCGCGCACCTTGTCCTCGCCGAGCGCCACCATCTTCTGCGGCGTGTCGGCAAGCTCGAAGAGCTTGCGCGTCGCCTTGTTGACGCCCACATCGGTCGCCTGCGCCGACAGCACGACGGCGACCAGCAAAGTGAAGGCGTTGGTCGCCTCGAGTTCGCCCTTGGGCTCGGGATTGGCGGCCTGGAAGCGCAGAAAGATCTCACGGATGCCCGCCGCGCTGCGCGGTCTCGGTGTCGTGATCTTTGCCAGGCCCTGGGCGCGGCCCGCGGGCCTGTTCCGTTCGCTCATGTGGGCGTTATAATTACGCGATGAGCATCGGCAAGCACGATCGCGATGGATATGCCGGAGAGCGGACGCAGGCCTCGGAGCGGCCGGTCTTCGACGCGACCATTACTCCGCATCGCTCGCTCGGCCGGAACGGCTTTCGCATCGTGATGACGCTCGTCTGCCTCGCCAGCATCGTCTCCTCGATTCCCTTCGTCGTGCTGGGCGCCTGGCCCGTCGCCGGCTTCTTCGGCCTCGACATCCTCGCACTCTTCATCGCCTTCAAGGTCAATTTCAACGCGGCGCGCGCCTTCGAGCGCATCGTGGTGACGCCGCTCGAGGTGCTGCTGCGCAAGGTTTCGCATCACGGCAAGGAGGCTGTCTGGCGCTCCAATCCAGCCTGGACCAAGCTCGAGAGGGAGCGAGACGAGGATTACGGGCTGATGGGGCTCTCGCTGGTCTCGCGTGGCCGCAGCGTATCGGTGGCTGCCGCGCTCTCTCCGCAGGAGCGGGAGGGGTTCGCGGATGCACTCGGCGCCGCGCTCGCCAGGGCAAGGCGGGGTACGGATTTCAGCGCGGCGTGAAGGCCGGCAACCTGCCGCACCCAGCAATCATGGCTCTGCGCCGGTCATCGACCCTTGAAGGAGGCGGCATGAGTGATGACGAGAGGGAGATTCGAGCGCTCATCGAGAAATGGCTCACCGCAAGCAAGGCTGGCGATGTGGCATCGGTGCTCGAGCTGATGACGGAGGATGCCATTTTCATGGTTCCGGGGCAGGCCCCGTTCGGCAAGGCGACGTTCGCCGCGATGTCCGACACCATGAGCGACCTCAAGATCGAAGGGAGCAGCACGATCGACGAGCTGAAGGTCCTCGGCGACTGGGCTTTCGTGCGCAGTCATCTCGACATGACCGCAACATCTCTCGCCACAGGCTCATCGCGGCACAGGACCGGCTACACGCTGACCMTGTTCAAGAAGGAGCCGGACGGGCGCTGGAAGCTCGCACGGGATGCCAATCTGCTGACCGAGATGGGCTGATCCGAATGTGGCGGAAGCGGCAGGCGATCCACTCCAGACTTGAAGGACTGTGGCCGGAATGCGAGCCGAACAGGCCGTCTGAGTCGCGACCTAGGGGCCGTCCGAGAACGTCCGGTGGATCGTCTCGAAGCTGGCGGCGATCTCCACGAAGACATCGGTCAGCGCAGGATCGAAATGGCGCCCTCGGTCGCCAACGATGATCTCGACCGCCTGGGCGTGCGGGAGCGCCGACTTGTAGGCCCGCTCGGTGACGAGGGCGTCATAGACATCGGCGATCGCCATCAACCGCCCCGAGAGAGGGATCTCCTCTCCCTTCAATCCTCGTGGATAGCCGCTGCCATCCCATTTCTCGTGATGGCTATGGGCGATCTCCATGGCCAGGCTAAGGAACGAGCTCACTCCGCCGAGATGCCGCTCGGCCTCGGCGATGGCCTGCCGGCCCAACTCGGCATGCGTCTTCATCACGGCGAACTCGTCCGCGTCGAGCTTACCTGGCTTGAGCAGGATGCTGTCGGGGATGCCGACCTTGCCGATATCGTGCAGTGGCGCGGATTTGTAGATAAGATCGACCATATCCGTGTCGAGCACCTGCATGTACAGGCCCCGGTCGCGCGAAGCCCTGGCGAGGGCACGAACATAATGCTGGGTGCGGCGGATGTGGTTTCCCGTCTCGCTGTCCCGGGTCTCCGCCAGCGATGCCATTGCCAGGATGACTGCCTCTTTCGCCCGCACAGCCTCTTCCTTGGCTGCCCGGAGCGAGTTGAGGAGGGCGACATTGGTCATCGCGACAGCAGCGCTGTTGGCGATGCGCTTGAGCACGATGACGCTGGCTTCGGACGGCGGCTGCTTGCTTGCCCAATAGGCTCCGATTGCAGCGACGGGGTCCTCCGGTCGAACCGGAACCATGACGAGGCTGCGTACGAATGTCGGACGATAGGCCGCGCGCGGGATACGGCTGTCGGCATAGATATCGTCGATGACGACGACTTCGCGATGCCCCATCGCCCAGCCGGAAATGCAGGATTCGAAGGGAAAGCGCTGGCCCTTCCAGAGCGGCGCGATCGCATCCTCGTCGGCATAGTAGCATTGGTCGCCTTCGCGCAGGACGAAGGTGATTCCGTCTGCCCCGACAAGCCTTCGCGCGCTGCCCCGCACGATCGCCATGATCTCGTCGAGGCCCCGCGCCATCGACAGGCTCAGGGATAGCTCCTCGAGGTCAGTCAGCGGGACGTCGTAAGGGACGTCCTTGGGCGGAGCCCGCATGTCGCTGCCGAGGTTAAGCAGATGAGGCGGCTCGCTCATGGAACAGCTCGATGATTCGCGACATGACGCTAGGGAACCAAGGCCTACCACAAGATGGAGTACACGCCTTCACGTCGTCTTCGACATATGCAGGAATGTCATTAACAAGCAGTACAATACTGCCCCGACAGGAGTGCAGGTTTCAATTGCGGACCGGTGGCTATCTCAATCTTGCGAGCCAGATCGTGTGCCCGCCGCAGTCCGGGTCCTCGGCGACATGGGACAGGACGTCGAAGCCGTTCTCGTCGAGCAGGGCCCCGTACTCCGCCGGGGCCAGGCTGCCGTGATAGAGCCGCTCACCCTCGAAGGAGCCGATTGCCTCGCCCTGCCGGGGCCCGCTGGTGAACATCAGCGCCGCGCCCGGCGCAGCATGCTCTCTGAAGATCGGGAACATCGGTCGCTGGTCTTCGGGGGTGAGATGAAAGAAACTGTCCCAGGCGATCAGCCCGTCGAAGCGGCGCTTCAGTGAAAGCTTGCGCATGTCGCCGATCTGCCAGTCATTGGCCGGGAAGCGTTGCCTGCAGAGATCGATCAGAGGGGCCGAGGCATCGATGCCGGTCACGCGATAGTCACTCTCGATGAAATAGCGCGCAATCGGCTCCGCGGCGCCGCAGCCGATATCGAGAATCGATGCCCCGGCCGGAAGGAGCTGCAGGAAGCGATCAAGCCAGGCCTTTTCGACAAGCGTCCTCGATCGTAGCTCGTCGAAGGCCCGGGCATGGCGCTGGTAGAGGCCGATGATGTCCTGGTCGGGACGGGACATGGTGGCAGACGGCTCGAATCGCGTGGCAAGGCCGCAGAGCTTGCCAGCTTTCGGGTGGAGGCGGCATCCTCCCGGCCCTAGATTCCCGGTCATGATCCATGACACGAGGCTCACGACCATGAACGCTCAGGTCCCGATGAAAACGGCAATGACACCCACCCGCTTCTCCAATGCCGTGCTCGCCCGCGCCGCGCAGGCCATGCCGGCGGAGGCGGATTTTCCCGCCGCTGCGCCCGGGTCCGACTACGATACCGTCCGGCGTATCCTGGCCTACATCACGGAGAACTGGCGCGAGCAGCCGACGATCGAGGCGATCGCGGACGCTGCCGGCGCGACACCGACCGACGTGCACCATCTCTTCCGGCGCTGGTGCGGGCTGACCCCCAAGGCCTTTCTGCAGGCGATCACGCTCGACCATGCCAAGGGCCTGCTCGGATCATCGGCCAGCGTGCTCGACACGGCGCTGGAGGTTGGGCTCTCCGGCCCCGGCCGACTGCATGACCTCTTCGTCACGCATGAGGCGATGTCGCCCGGCGAGTGGAAGAGCGGGGGCGAGGGCCTGCGCCTCTCCTACGGCTTCCATGAATCCCCCTTCGGCGAAGCACTGATCGTCGTGACGGAACGCGGGCTCGCGGGGCTCGGCTGGGTCTCGACCAGCGTCGATGGCGGCAAGGTCGTTGGCGGCCGGGCGGAGGCCCTGGCCGACATGATGCGGCGCTGGCCGCATGCCGATTATCGCTTCGACCCCGCCTCGACCCGGCCCTATGCCGGCCGGATCTTCGACCCGAAGGCCTGGGCCGCCGAGACGCCATTGCGGGTCGTGCTGATCGGCACCGATTTCGAGGTGCGCGTCTGGGAGACCCTGTTGAAGATCCCGGTCGGCAGGGCGACGACCTATGGCGATGTCGCCTGCCATCTCGGCCGGCCAACGGCGGCTCGGGCGGTCGGCATGGCAGTCGGCAAGAACCCGATCTCCTTCGTCGTGCCCTGCCATCGCGTCATCGGAAAGTCCGGGGCCCTGACCGGCTATCACTGGGGCCTGACGCGCAAGCGCGCCATCCTCGGTTGGGAGGCAGGGCAGACCGGCGGGGTGACGGCCTGAGAGGCAGTTCCCTTACGCCTTCAGATACATGTCCCAGCAGGGGGCCAGCGCGACCAGCCGGCGCCCTTTCAGGGCCTCCGAGAAATGCGCGGCGATGGTCTCGCGCGCCGTCGTCAGAGGGCATTTCGGAACCAGGACGGCATCGACCTGTTTCAGGCTTTCCAGCGTTGGCGGATCGATCTCCGGCGTGGTCCGGCCGGGATCGACACCGATCGGCACGCCTCGCGGCGGCCTGCGGTCGAGCAGCTGGTTGAACGGATCGGTGAAATCGAGCGTGAAGAGGCTGTCGAGCCGGCGCCCATTGGCCGCTTCCCAGGCGCGGATCGCCGTGATGCCCTGCTGCACTTCGAGCAGCCAGGTCGCCTGATAGTCGATCTCCGAATAGAGAATGTAGGAGGGCAGTTCGCCGCGCTCGGCAAGATCGCGATAGCCCGCCTGCTGCGCCGCGTAATGTGCGAGCATGATCACCGCACGTTCGGCGATGTCGGGCTTGACGCTGACCCGACCGAGGGGGCCGAGATCGGGCACGGCAAGCGCCTTGTAGTTCACCGCACCAAGGACCGCGCGCGTGCTGCGCTCGGCGAAGATCAAGGCCGACGGTAGGGCAACCACCAGGGCCAGCACCGTCACGATCCTGCCGAGCCGGTCGGTGCGACCGCTCCATTCCGCCAGGATCACCAGAAGGACGGGCCAGAGCCCGATGAATTCGAGCGAACCCGTGTTTTGGGTCTCGAACAGGGTCAGCGCCAGCAGAACCGCGGCGAACCATCCAAGCGGCGCGGCCAGGAGCCCGTGCAATCGGGCCCGGGAAAGCCTGCCGCCCTCCAGCCAGGCAGCGTAGGCCAGCGCGACAAGCAGCAGCAGGCTCGGCCCGACGACATTGAACTTCACCGAAGCGACGGTGAGAAAGCGCGGCAGCAAGGCGCCGGTGTTCAGGCCGAGCAGGGTCAGGATGTCATCGACATAGGCGCGCACGATGCCGGTCACGAAATCGAGCGGCGCGAGCACGGCAATGACCAGCGCTGCGGCGACGGACGCGTCGCGCAGGCGCATCCGTCCGGACAGAACCGCATAGCCGACGAGGAACGTCCCCGACACCGCTCCCGTGACCTTGACCAGGAAGAGGGTGAGCATCAGCAGGACGACAAGCCCCACTTGCAGGCGGCGCGCCTCGACGAAGAGGAGTGTCGACACGAGCAGGTAAAGCAGGAGGCTGATATGGCGGTTATAGTGCCCGAAGCCATCGAAGCCTGGCATCGGATACAGGCTGTGCAGGTTGATCGGCAGCGACGCGAACAACAGGAAAGGGAGCAGCAGGGCCAGAGCTTGGCCACGCGAGCGCTGCCCGACATGGGCAGCAATCAGCGCCATCATTGGCAAGGCGACCGGCAAGATGCCCCAGTTCGCCAGCAGCATCGGCTGCGCCTGCGGAAACAGGGCGTGGAGCCAGGTCACAAGATAGTAGCCGAGAGGGCCGACAGGAGCGAAAAAGTCGATATTGGGCAATTGCCCAACCTCGATGCGTTGCGCAGCATCGAGATAGATGTTCGTGTCCCAGTAGTTGGGCCCCAGCGGCAGGCGCAGGGGCAGCATCAGGCCAATGACAACCGCTGCTGCGAACGCGACCAGCCAGATCATCGGTGCTCCAGCGAGCCGACTTAACATCTGCACGACGCCAAGCGCGGAGCCGGGCCTTCTGCCCTCTCTCATGTCCCCAACCGTCATGCCTAGATCCTTGGCCTCACAGCCAACATGACAGAGAAACCTTACTCGTATCCTGCACAAGCCAAGGCCAATGCACTCTGCGGTCGAGTGAAGGGGCCCGCGCCCGGCGATCTCGCGGCGGCCATGTGCAGCGCCGAGCGGGGCTCAGCCAACGAAGACGGTCCGAAGCATGGCGCCGCCGACGACAGCGGCCGGCCGCAGATCGTTATCATCCGTCGCGGAGAGGACTGATCTCCGCGAAGCGGGCAGGCAAAGCGAAACCCAGTCCGAGCGGATCGTCGGCCTCGATAATGAAGGCGCCCTCGCCTGCGAGGTAGCTGAGGCCGCCGACCTCGACGGTGACCGCTCCCTCGGCGGGATAGGCAGCAGGCCCGAGGACACGCCCCGAGAAACGCCCGCCTGTGATACTGCGGAAACTCCGTGTCCGCCCCAACCCGACCAGCCCCTTGGCGTGGTCGAGCGCCATGCGGGCGGTCACGCCCGAGCCGGTCGGTGAGCGGTCGATCTGCTGCTC
The DNA here is from genome assembly GCF_056396065.1 of Allobosea sp. 05T433. Lineage (NCBI taxonomy): Bacteria > Pseudomonadati > Pseudomonadota > Alphaproteobacteria > Hyphomicrobiales > Alloboseaceae > Allobosea > Allobosea sp. 05T433. The sequence continues at coordinate 59,394 of NZ_JBFTKS010000009.1, forward strand.
GGCGAAGATGCAGAGGTTGAAACTGGTCTCGCCCGGTCCGGCCTCGTCGGTCACGATCGTCCCGTAGAGAAAGCCGAGATCGGGCTCGGTGGGATGCGTGATCGGCGCGCCGGCCCGCACAATGTCGGTGAGGGCAGCAGCAGCCTCGGTCAACTGCTCGACCGGGGTTTCGAAGAGATCGAGCCCGAAGCGTGAAGCCGGAAGGATGCAGTAGAAGGCTCCGCCATAGGCGATGTCGGTCGTGACGCTTCCGAAGCCGGGCACCTCGACCACACGGTCGCGGGCATGGACGAAGGCCGGCACACTCTCGAAGCGCACCTCCCCGACCTTCCCGTCGGCGACGTCGCAGGCGAGCCGCAGCAGGCCGCAGGGCGCCTCGATGGCAAAGTGCGTGACGGGCTCGACCGCTGGCACCAGGCCGCGCTCGATCGCATAGCGGCCGAGCGCGATGGTGGCGTGGCCACACATCGTCGAGTAGCCCTCGTTATGAGTGAAGAGCACGCCGAAGGCAGCCTCGGGATGGCTCGCCTCGACCGGAATGACACCGTACATTCCGGCATGGCCGCGCGGTTCCAGCATCATCGCACGGCGCAGCTGATCGTGGCTGTCGCGCGCCTGTCGACGCTTGTCGAGAATCGTCGCGCCGGTCAGCTCGGGATAGCCGCCCGTAACGATGCGCACCGGCTCGCCGCAGGTGTGGTAGTCGAGATAGCTCAGGCGCATTGGCGCGTTCCCCTCACTCATAGGGTGGTTTGGGTGTGAGACGCGGCGGATCGCAGCCGCGCCGGCCGCAGGTCTCGGCTGCGACCTCTGCCGCGAAACCCATTGCGGATGCGGCAACGCTGTCTGACAATCCGCGCAGTCCTGCTCCGAGCTCGCCCGCCTGCGCGAGCGAAGCGAGAAATGCGCCGATGAAGCTGTCGCCGGCGCCGATCGTGTCGACCAGCTCTGTAACCGGAACGAAGCCGCGGACAGTCTTTTTCCCTGGCCGTTCGAGCGCCGCTCCGCGATCGCCCTCGGTCAGCAGGATCGCTGAAACGCCCCGGTCGAACCAACGGCGCAGCGGCGCAACGTAGCCGCCGGGATAGAGCCAGTCGGCATCGTCCGTACTGAGCCGGATGAGGTCTGACAGAGCCATGCGCTGCTCGATGGCGGCAAGCGCCGCCTCCCGATCCGGCAGCGCCGGCGGCCTGATATTGACGTCATAGCTGGTGCTCAGGCCGGCGGAGCGCGCCTGGCGCAGCAGCGTCAACGCCGCGTCCCCGGATGGGCCGATCGTCGCTCCGAACGAGGTGACATGCAGATGGCCAAAACCCGTGAGGTCGGGCAATGGCGGAGGCTCGGCCAGTGCCGTACCGGCGAGGTGGAAGTGATATCGCGCCCCGCCATCGACCCCAAGCGGGGCAACGACCGCCAACGGTGTGGGAGCATCGCTCTCAGCAACGAAGCGCCGATCGATCGCCTCTGCCACAAGCCGGGCCTGGAAGCGCCGCCCCGTGACGTCGCGCGAGAGCGTCGCGCAATAAGCCACGGAGGTGCCGCAGCGGGCGAGCGCCAGCGCCGTGTTGAAACCGGATCCGCCCAGCACGCACTGATAGCGCTCGCCGCACCCATCCTCCGKCACCAGATCGGCGAGCGCTTCGCCGAAGACGAGGACCGCCCCCTGGTTCACAGAAGCCCGCGCTTCGCCAGATTGCGCATCAGATGCGAGGCGCCGAAGGTCCAGGGTTCGCATTCATCGGTGCGGCGCATGCAATTGACGAGCGCTCCCAGTTCCGGCGCGGCAATCGTGACGATGTCCCCATATTTGTGGGTGAAGCCGCCGCCCGGCGTGTCGCGATCCTTGATCGGAGCAAACATGGTGCCGAGATAGAGCGCCGCGCCATCGGGATACTGATGGTTGCGATTGAGCATCTGCGCAGCAAGATCAGCCGGGTCGCGGCTGATCTTTGCGATCGAGGACGAGCCTTCGAGCCTGAAGCCGTCCTCGCCCTCGACCGTCAGCGTCACGGTTGTCCTGCGGACATGGTCGAGCGAGAAGCCGGCGTCGAAGAAGCGGATGAAGGGACCGACCGCTGCCGCTGCATTGTTGTCCTTGGCCTTGCCGAGCAGCAGCGCCGAACGGCCCTCGACGTCGCGCAGATTGACGTCATTGCCGAGCGTTGCTCCGACGATGGCGCCGGTCGAGGCGACGATCAGCACGATCTCCGGCTCGGGATTGTTCCAGGTCGAGGCCGGGTGCAGGCCGGCATCGACACCGGTGCCGACGGCCGACATCGGCGGCGCCTTGGTGAAGATCTCGGCATCCGGCCCGATACCGACCTCGAGATACTGGCTCCAGGCTCCCTGCTTGATCAGCACGTCCTTGAGATGCATCGCCTCGGGCGAGCCGGGCTTCAGCTTCGAGAGATCGTCACCGATGAGCTTGCCGATCTCCTCGCGGATCGTGGCGGCGGCGGCCGGGTTGCCCCGCGCCTTCTCCTCGATCACGCGCTCCAGCATCGAAACCGCGAAGGTCACTCCGGCGGCCTTGACCGCCTGCAGGTCGAGTGGTGCGAGCAGCCAGGGCTTCGTCGCATCGCGACGCGAAGGCGGCGTGTTTGCAAGGATGTCGGCGAGCGTCCCGAGGGGCTGCCCCTTGGCGGCGCGCAGGGCTGCGGCGGGATCGGCCGTCTCGCAGAGATCGCGCATCGTGGCGAAGGCAGCGGTGATATCCACAAGTTCATCACCGCGCAGAACAACGACCGCGGGACCGGCGACGTCCGGGCGCCAGACCCGGCCAGCGAGCGCGGCGGCTGCGGCGTCCGCCGGCAAAGTGTTCCGTGGCGTCAGGGCAAGCTCGGGCATGATCGATCGTCCGTTGGTGGAATTGTCACGTTGAAAGTCGCAGGCGAGAACAGCCGCTTCGCAGCCAATGTGCAAGAGTGCAGGGACGCGGATCAGACATGGCGCACATGTCGTGCGATTGTCATTGAAACGTCACCTGTTCTTCATGCTAGCTTGCGCACCAACGACAAGAGCCGCCCGCACGAGCGGGGCATAAGGGAGAGATAGATGACATCCAGATCGCGCTTGATGATTTCGGCCGCGGTGTTGACGCTGGCCGGTGCGGCTCCGGCCGTCGCGCAGACAGAGATCCAGTGGTGGCATGCGCTGACCGGCGCCAATAACGACGTTGTCGTAAAGCTGGCCGAGGAATTCAACGCCTCCCAGAAGGAATACAAGGTCGTTCCGGCCTATAAGGGCTCCTATCCCGACACGCTGAATGCCGGCGTCGCCGCCTTCCGCGCCGGAACCGCGCCGCACATCCTGCAGGTCTTCGAAGTCGGCACCGGCACGATGATGTCGGCCAAGGGCGCGGTGAAGCCCGTGCACGAACTGATGAAGGAAGCCGGCGAGCCTTTCGATCCCAAGGCTTATTTGCCGGCGATCACCGGCTACTACTCGACCGCCAAGGGCGACATGCTCTCCATGCCGTTCAACTCGTCGAGCATGGTGATGTGGTACAACAAGGACGCCTTCAAGAAGGCGGGCCTGAACCCCGACGCCCCGCCGAAGACCTGGCCAGAAGTCTTCGAGGCCGGGAAGAAGCTGAAGGCCGCCGGATATGACAAGTGCGGCTTCACCAATGCCTGGGCGACCTGGGCCAATATCGAGCAGTTCGGTGCCTGGCACAACATCCCGATCGCGACCAAGGCGAATGGTCTCGATGGTTTCGACACCGTCCTCAACTTCAACAGCCCGCTCTTCCTGAAGCACTGGACCAACCTGGTCGAGCTGCAGAAGGACAAGACCTACGATTACTCCGGCCGCACCAATAACGGTGAAGGCCGCTTCACCTCGGGCGAATGCCCGATCATGCTGACCTCGTCGGGCTTCTTCGGCAACGTCAAGGCCAATGCCAAGTTCGACTGGGCCAACGCCGCGATGCCGTACTATCCGGAAGCGGCCGGGGCACCGCAGAACTCGATCATCGGCGGCGCTTCGCTGTGGGTGATGGGCGGCAAGAAGGCTGACGAATACAAGGGCGTCGCCAAGTTCTTCACCTTCCTGTCCGATGTCGACCGCCAGGTGAAGCTGCACACCGAGTCCGGTTATCTGCCGATCACCAAGGCCGCCTATGCCAAGGTCAAGGACTCGGGCTTCTACAAGGACAAGCCCTATCTCGAGACGCCGCTGCTGGAACTCAACAACAAGGAGCCGACCGAGAATTCGCGCGGCCTGCGCTTCGGCGGCCTGGTCCAGATCCGCGACATCTGGTCGGAAGAGCTCGAAGCGGCGCTGAACGGCCAGAAGACACCGAAGGCTGCGCTTGACGCCGCCGTCGAGCGTGGCAATCAGGCACTGCGTCAGTTCGAACGGACCGCCTCGCGCTGAACCGGCTACGATCCAGAGCCGGGGCATTCCGCCCCGGCTTTTCTCTTGCTTCACGGGCTGCATGCAGAAGAACGCCTATTTCCGGAGCCTGACGATCCCGCTCCTGCTGCTCCTGCCGCAGCTCGCGATCACGGTCGTGTTCTTCTATTGGCCCGCAAGCCAGGCGGTCTGGCAGTCCTTCCTGCTGGAAGACGCCTTCGGGACGTCGACCCAGTTCGTCTGGTTCGAAAACTACCAGAGCCTCTTTTCCGATCCGGGTTACTTCAAGGCGCTGCGCAACACCGCGATCTTCTCGACCTTTGTCTGCGTGTTCTCGCTCTCGATCGCGCTGCTCTTTGCCGTCATGGCCGACCGCCAGATCCGCGGCGCGGAGATCTACAAGACCCTGCTGATCTGGCCCTATGCCGTGGCTCCCGCCATTGCCGGCGTGCTCTGGATCTTCATGTTCGATCCCTCGCTCGGCATGCTCGCGCGTGGACTGCAGAACCTCGGCATCGCCTGGAATCCCCGGCTCAACGGCAATGACGCCATGACGCTGGTCATCCTCGCCGCGACCTGGAAGCAGATCAGCTATAATTTCCTGTTCTTCCTCGCCGGGCTGCAATCGATCCCCAAGAGCGTGATCGAGGCGGCGGTGATCGACGGCGCGCGGCCGATGCGCCGCTTCTGGACCATCATCTTCCCGCTGCTCTCGCCGACGACGTTCTTCCTGCTCGTCGTCAACATCGTCTATGTCTTCTTCGACACCTTCGGCATCATCGACACGGTCACTGGCGGCGGGCCTGCGGGCGCGACCGAGACGCTGGTCTACAAGGTCTATTCCGACGGCAAGGGCGGCTCCAATCTTGGTGGCTCGGCGGCACAATCGGTCATCCTGCTCGTGATGGTCATCGCCATGACGGCGGTGCAGTTCCGCTTCATCGAGCGCAAGGTGAATTACTGATGGCCTCGGTGCTCTGGAAGGAACTGACGGCCGAGGATCTGCGTCACAAGGCGGCGAAGGATGCGATCGTCGTCCTGCCCGTGGCCTCGATGGAACAGCACGGGCCGCACCTGCCGGTCGGCGTCGACACCATCCTGTGCGAGGGCGTCTGCAAGGCCGCGGCCGAGCGCCTGGACGAGGCCGATGTCGTGGTCGCCCCGACGCTCTGGTGCGGCATGGCCGAGCATCACATGGCCTTCGGCGGCACCTTCACCTTCGACATCCCGACCTATCGGTCCGTGCTGCTTTCGCTGCTCAGGAGCATCGAGCGGCATGGCTTCCGCCGGGTCGTGATCGTCAATGGCCATGGCGGCAATATCGCCGCGCTCGGTGCATTCCTGCCGGATTTCGCCCGCGAGACCGGCCTGCGCATCATCGCGACCACCTATTTCGAGCTGGCGCAGACTGCGATGCTGCCCTTCATGCAGGATCAGACCAGCGTGATGCATGCCTGCGAGATCGAGACCTCGATGATGATGGTGCTGGCGCCGGAAACGGTGAAGCAGGAGCGGCTGGGGCAGGCCTTCGGCATGCTCGGCGCGGATCCGCGTGGCCTGATGCGCCCGACCGTCGCGCGCTACCGCCCCTTCCGTGAGATGACGGAGACCGGCGTGATCGGCGATGCGCGGCGCGCGACGCCGAAGAAGGGCGAGGAATTCCTCAACGCCTGCGCCGAGGCGCTCGCGGCCTTGCTGCGCGACGGGGAGGCCTGGCACTGATGGTCGAGAACCGCCGCTTCGGCGACATCGTCGCCTATATCATCCTGACGATCGGCGTGCTGATCGTCGCCTTTCCGGTTTGGCTGACCTTCGTCGCCTCGACCTGGGATGCTGCGACCATCATCAACGGCCAGCTCCCGCTCTATCCTGGCCCGCATTTCTTCGAGAACTACTACCGCATCCTCTTCGTCGGGACCTCGGGCTCGACCCGCGAGCCGGTGGCCGTGATGATGTTCAACTCCTTCGTGATGGCGCTGGCCATCGCGTTCGGCAAGATCTTCATCTCCGTGCTCTCTGCCTACGCAGTCGTCTATTATCGCTTCCCGTTTCGGATGGCGGCATTCTGGATCATCTTCGTCACCCTGATGCTGCCGGTCGAAGTCCGCATCTTCCCGACCTTCAAGGTCGTCTCCGATCTCGGCATGCTCGATACCTACCAGGGCCTCGCCGTGCCGCTGATCGCCTCGGCGACCGGCACATTGCTGTTCCGGCAGTTCTTCATGACGATCCCCGACGAACTGCTCGAGGCCTCGAAGATCGATGGCGCCGGTCCGTTCAAGTTCTTCAAGGATACGGTGGTCCCGCTCTCGCTCACCACGATCGCGGCGCTCTTCGTCATCCAGTTCATCTATGGCTGGAACCAGTATCTCTGGCCGCTGCTGGTCACCACCAAGGATTCGATGCAGACCATCGTCATCGGCATCCGCAAGATGATCACCACGGCCGATGCGCTCACCGAATGGCAGCTCGCCATGGCAACCGCGATGCTGGCGATGCTGCCGCCCGTCTTCGTCGTCATCGCCATGCAGCGGCTCTTCGTGAAGGGCCTGGTGGAAACCGAGAAGTGACATTGCGTACCGGCAGCCCGGCCCGCTGAGCCGATCGCCGATTATCCGTTACCGACCGACCAAGGAACCCAATGGCCCAGGTTACTCTTTCCAGCGTCAAGAAGGTCTATGCCGGCGGCGTCGAGGCCGTGAAGGGCGTCTCTTTCGACATTCCCGATGGCGGCTTCTGCGTGCTGGTCGGCCCCTCCGGCTGCGGCAAGTCCACTTTGCTGCGGATGGTGGCAGGCCTGGAGACGATCTCGTCCGGCGAAGTCTCGATCAGCGGCAGGGTTGTCAACCAGATCGAACCGGCGGACCGGGACATCGCCATGGTGTTCCAGAATTATGCGCTCTATCCGCATATGAGCGTCTACGACAACATGGCCTATGGCCTGCGCAACCGCGGGACGCCGAAGGACGAGATCGAGAAGCGGGTCAAGGAAGCAGCCCGCATCCTCGCGATCGAAGGCCTGCTGGAGCGCCGGCCGCGCCAGCTCTCGGGCGGCCAGCGCCAGCGCGTCGCCATGGGCCGCGCCATCGTGCGCAAGCCCCAGGTCTTCCTGTTCGACGAGCCGCTCTCCAATCTCGACGCGAAACTGCGCGTGCAAATGCGCGTCGAGATCAAGAAGCTGCAGCGGGCGCTCGGCGTCACCGCGATCTATGTCACGCACGATCAGGTCGAGGCGATGACGCTCTCCGACAAGCTCGTTGTGATGAATGGCGGCCAAGTCGAGCAGATCGGCGTCCCGGCCGAGGTCTATCGCAAACCGGCAAGCCGCTTCGTCGCGACCTTCATCGGCTCGCCGCCGATGAACCTGCTGCCGGCAGCCATCGACGGACCCGGCATCGTTGCGCTCGGCGACGCGCTCCTCGAAGCGCGTGACCTCAAGCAGAACCTTGCATCGGGAACGAAGGTCGAGGTGGGCCTGAGGCCGGAGGATATCGAGATCGCGTCCGAGGGCCAGGCCGGGGCCCTGCCCTTCGATGTCGAGTTCATCGAGGAGCTGGGCGCGACCCAGCTCTTCCACGGCAAGCTTGCCGGACAGCCCTTCGTGATGCAGGCCGCAACCGGCGATGTCGCCGCCGAGGCCAAGCGCCTGTGGATTTCGGTCGACCCCGACCGAGTCCACGTCTTCGATGCGCAATCGGGCGTCCGACTCGGGCGCGAATAAGAGGGATAGACCGCGGACGATCTCCAGCGGCCGGAAACAGCCGCTGGATGCGCTGCTCAGCCCGCCGACCGTTCTTTTGCATCGCGCTCGTAGACGGCGAGGAATGCCTTGCCCATCAACGAGCTTTCGCCATCGATGGCTTTCCGGAGCACCGCGCCCCGGATTGCCTGGATCCCTCGATCCTCGGGCGCTGCTGAACTCGCGAACTCGGCAAGATGAACGGCGAGGCGCGTCTGGCCGTCCTCGGCCAGCGCCGCGGCTCGCTCAGCCAGTTTCTCGGCACCACCCGCAAGCCGAGCCAGTTCGGACGCAAGATCAGCGTTCTTCGCCGGCTTCAGGTTTGCGGGGTTTCCGTCAGACCAACCCGCATAGAAATGGTAGATCCCCCGGACCAGAAATTCGGGGTCATCATATTTCGGCACGAGATAGGGCTTCGCCAGATAGGCGGCCGGTACCTTGACCGCGCGCAGCACCTCGTCGAGCGTCGCACTCTTGTTCATCAGCGCCAGGGTATCGCGAACCAGATGCTCAAGCGCTTCGGCCCCGTCGCGCAACACCTGCGCTGCCCGGCCCTCCCCAACAATGACCGGGCCATGTCCGGGGATCAGGATGTCCGGCTTCAGGCGCTCCATCCGGCGCAGGGCGACAGCCCACTCGGCTGCATAGCGCTGGACCTTGCGCGGATTGCCTGCATTCGGGAAAACCCAGATTACGAAGTCCCCGCTCGCCAGCACGCGCCGCCGCGGCAGCCAGACGAATGTGGCATCGTCGGTCTCGCCGCGCCCGTGGATGAGTTCGAGCTGTTCGCCACCGATCGCAAGCGATAGCGTGTCGTCATAGACGTCATCGGGACGCCGCTGGCCTATCGGATAGACATAGTCCGGCTTGTTGAACTGCTGCCCCTGCACGATGCTGTTGAAGCCATGGGAGGCTTCGTATCGCTCCATCCGGCGCGCGACGTTGCGATGAGCCACGATTCTCGGCCGCGGCCTCGCTCTCGCATCGGCCTCCTCGTCGATGACCTTGATGCCGCTGGTGTGGTCGATATGGCCGTGGGTATAGATCACGGTGTGGATGGGGCTGTCGTCCCAGCTGCGGATCGTCGCGAGCGTCTGGGCGGCGGTGTCTGGCTTGGCCGTATCGATCAGGACAAGGCCTTCACTCGTCCGAATGGCCGTGACGCTGCCGCAGAAATAGGTGGTGTGGACGGTGATGATGTTCTCTGCCACCGCAGTGATGGCGCCGGCAGAGACCGCCTCGGTCCATTCTTCCATCTGCGCTGCGCCACTCCAAAGGCGCTCGAACAATGCGTCCTGCCGCATCTGAATTCCTCCGTCGACCAGAGCATGTCGATAGCACCGCTGGGGAGGAATGACAGGCCACGCACGCGCAGTCCTGACGCGCGATGTCAGCTATGGGTGAGGCGCGCGGTTCGCTGTCGCGGCAACGCGCTCCGGGCACGTGCAACCTAAGCCTCGGGCCCGCCCTCGATCTCGCTGGCCCAGGCCAGCGCCGCCTCGTACTCGATCGGTTTGAAGCAGCGGATCTCGACGAAGGGGATGACCGGATTGGCGATCGCCACCAGCGTCTCGATCCAGCCCTTGTCGCTGATCAGGGCCTCACGCGGAAAGCGCCTGAGTTCCGACAGCTTGCTGAACCCATAGCGCAGATCCCTGGCACCCGCCCGGAGCGTGATATCGTGAAAGCCGGTCAGATCGACCAGAACGCCGATCTTCTCGTGCCGGGTCAGCCGTGCGTCGATATCGGCGATCACACTGTCATAATCCTCCACGGTCAGCGTGCCGGAGAGGCGGTAGGCCGCGACATGATCGGGCCCAGCGAGGATTTCGAACATAGACGTCATCCTTTCGCTTCAGACAACGCAGCAGGCCCGCCGCGGTTTCGATTGCTGCCATTGCGCGGTCATGCGTCGTGGTTAGTCTCGCCCTCCACAGGAGGAACGCAGCATGAGCGATGAACTCGTCTTCTACACCCACCCGATGTCACGCGGCCGGATCGTGCGCTGGATGCTGGAGGAAGTCGGCCAGCCCTATCGCACCGAGCTGGTCGGCTTCGGCCCGCCGATGAAGGCGGCCGCGTACAAGGCGCTCAATCCGATGGGCAAGGTGCCGGCCCTGAAGCATGGCGACATGATCGTCACCGAATGCGCCGCGATCTGCGCCTATCTCGCGGACGCCTTTCCCCAGGCCGGGCTGGCGCCGGCACCGGGCAGCAAGGAGCGCGGCCCCTATTATCGCTGGCTCTTCTTTGGCGCCGGCCCGACCGAAGCTGCGGTGACCAACAAGATGCTTGGCGTCGAGGTGCCACCGGAGAAGACCGGCTCGGTCGGCTATGGCTGCTTCGCCGATGTCATGGACACATTGGAAAAAGCGGTATCGCAGGGCGAGTATCTGGTCGGCGACAGGTTCAGCGCGGCCGATGTCTATCTCGGCGCGCAGATCGGCTGGGGCCTGCAATTCGGCACGATGGAGCGGCGGCCGGCCTTCGAGGCCTATGCCAAACGACTGCAGGCCCGCCCGGCAGCGATCCGCGCCAATGAGATCGACAATGCGCTGATGCCGCAGCAGCAGCCGGCGGCGGAATAGGCGTCGTTCCACGCTGAGTGCATGCCAAACCCGGCCTCTGGCCGGGTTGTTGCGCAGCGGCGCATCGCCTAATCCTGCGAGAATCGGCCGGCTATCTTGCTGGCCTCTCCCATCTGCGAGACGGGACGTTCCGGGCTGTGCCCGGCAGCAGGCAGAAATGACCGACACATTCGACATTGCCCGGCCGCGCCACGGCATGGGTTTCTATCCCTTCGTGGCGATGATGGCCGCACTGATGGCGACAAACGCGCTTGCGATCGACGCCATGCTGCCGGCCCTGCCCCAAATGGGCGAGACACTCGGCATTGCCGAGCCGAACGACCGGCAGTGGATCGTCACCAGCTATCTGCTCGGCTTTGGTGTGGCCCAGATCATCTACGGCACGCTTTCCGACCGCTTCGGCCGACGGCCCGTGCTGCTGACCGGGCTCAGCATCTATGTCGTCGCCAGTGTGTTCGCTGCCTTCTCCGGCTCCTTCGAGATCATGATGGCGGCGCGCGTGCTGCAGGGCGTCGGAGCAGCCGCGACGCGGGTGCTCGCGGTCTCGATCGTACGGGACTGCTATTCCGGCCGCGACATGGCCCGCGTCATGTCGCTGGCCCTGATCGTCTTCCTGGCCGTACCGATTCTGGCGCCCTCGATCGGCCAGGCGATCCTCTGGGTCGCACCCTGGCGCTGGATCTTCGGCGTTCTGACCGCCTTCGGCGCCATCGTGATGCTCTGGACCGCAATGCGCCTGCCCGAGACGCTGCATGAGGAGGACCGTACGCCGATCAAGTTCGCCAGCATCGTCTCCGCCTTCCGCACGGTGCTGACCTCGCGCATCGGCGTCGGCTACATGCTGGCGATGACCTTCGTTCTCGGCGGCTTGTTCGGCTTCATCAACTCGGCACAGCAGGTCTTTGTCGATGTCTTCCGGGCGCCGGAATGGTTCACCACCATCTTTGCCCTGATCGCCGCATGCATGGCGGTCGCGTCACTGCTGAATTCGCGCATCGTCGGCCGACTCGGCATGCGCCGGGTCTCGCATGGCGCATTGCTCGGCTATATCACGCTGACCAGCCTGCATGCGGTGCTGGCCCTTGCCGGCAAGGAAACGCTCTGGCTCTTCGCCATCATGCAGGGTGGGACGATGTTCTGCTTTGGCCTGCTGGCGCCGAATTTTGGGGCGATGGCGATGGATCCGCTTGGCCATGTCGCGGGTACGGCCTCGTCCGTCCAGGGTTTCATCACCACGGTCGGCGGAGCACTGCTCGGCTTCTATGTCGGCCAGCATTTCAACGGCACGGTCGTGCCGCTGACACTCGGCTTCTCACTCTGCGGGCTCATGGCGCTCGCGGTGGTTCTGGTGGTCGAGAAGGGGCGGCTCTTTCACCCGGCGCCGGGGCGCAGCTAGCGGCCTGCCCTCTGGGCGCGGAACGTCGTTCCAGGCCGGGCACGCGCGGGTCGCAAGCCGCCGGTCCGTCAGGCCCGCTTCGTGCGCTTGGACGCTACGGTCTTGGGCCGTGCAGCCTCGGCGATCGCGGCGGCCTCTGCGTCTGCGGCTTCCTTCGCCAGCCGCAGCGCGCGCAAGCGCGCGGTCTTCTCCGTGACGGCAACCTGGGCGGCGCGCTGCGCATCCAGCCCACGCTGGGCTTCCTGCCGCTTTTGCTCGGCCTTCTCCAAATTCGCCTGGGCCCGGCGCTTGGCTTCGTCGGCCGAGAGTCCTTTGGTCGACATGGCAGTCCACTCCTTCACGATTGCCGCCCGGTTGGCGGCACTCACAGCGACGCGCCCTATCGGTAGCGCGCATCCAGGCGCACTGGACTGCGTCGAGCAGACCCTTGCGCCGGCATCGTCAGGCTGGCCTGAGCTCAGGCTGCCGCCGGTGCAAGACGCGGCGGACGAACAGGCTTGGCCTTGGGCTTCGGCGCTGCGATCAGTCCTTCGCGCTGAGCCTGCTTGCGCGCCAGCTTGCGTGCACGCCGAATGGCGTCAGCCTTCTCGCGAACCCGCTTCTCGGACGGCTTCTCATACGCCGCACGCCGCTTCATCTCGCGGAAGACGCCTTCGCGCTGCATCTTCTTCTTCAGGACGCGCAGCGCCTGGTCGACATTGTTGTCGCGAACGAGAACCTGCATCTCGGGCTCCTTTCAGAAAAGAAAAAAGGGCCGGGTAATCCCGACCCTTCGTCCAACCGTGCTGCGTATCGTCCTGAAAGGGGGGCGCCAGTACATCCGTGGTCGCCACTCGATTCGGAATGCTACGTTTGCACGGTCATGCAGATCACTCGGCGCGAAGATTGTCCGCGGACATCTTGCCAGAGCGCTTGTCCTGGACGAGCTCGAAGGTGATCTTCTGACCTTCGCGGAGCTCGCGCAGACCAGCACGCTCGACAGCGCTGATGTGGACGAAAGCATCCTGACCGCCATCATCGGGCTGAATGAAGCCGAAACCCTTAGTCGAATTGAACCATTTAACAGTGCCGGTGGCCATGACGAATTCCTTCTCGCAAGGCATTAATTCGCGTGAGACGACGCCTCACACGGTGTTCGATTTTGAGCGGGAAGTTCGTCAGCTAGCGCGCCATTAGCGCGGGGGCCAATTCATTCGGCCTAAGATCGATGCCCCTATATGGGTGATTGTGACCAATTTGTCAATGCAACCCGCCGTCGAAGCAGGACCGCAGCCTTGCGTGCCCCTGTGCGGCCATCGACCCCACCCAGACACAGCGCGAGCTCACGACGCCTCTTCGAGCCCTTCGGGCTGCCGCTGAAGCAGCCGCAGCGGACGCCCTTCACCCGATCAGCCCGACCATGCCAACCACGACCGGCCCCATCAGCGGCAGCAGGACGTTCGAGATCGCATAGGTCACGGTGTAGCCGATCACCGGCGTCGAATTGCCAGCGAGGGAGACCAATGCGCTGATCGACGGGGTGCTGCAGTGCTGGCCAGCGATGGCTCCGAGCAGGATCGGAGCCTCGATCTTCAGCAGGTAATGCCCGATATAGAGAGAAGCCAGGGCCGGCAGTGCGGAGACGAGAATCGCCAGGACCGGCAGCACCAGCCCGTACTGCTTGAGCAGCGCGAAGGCATCGGGCCCGACCGACAGACCGATTGCGGCGATGAAGGTCGCCAGGCCGAAGTCCTTCATGAACTCCGCAGCATGCAGCGGTATCGCGCCATAATGCGGGCGATGCATGTGGAGCCAGCCGAAGACCAGGCCGGAGACGAGCGCACCACCGCCGGTCCCCAGCGTCAGGTTCAGGGCGCCGACCCTGAAGCTCAGTTCTCCCAGCAGGAGACCCGCGACCACTCCCAGCCCGAGCATCACGAAGTCGGTACTCGAAGTCGCCGGGAGCAAGTGGCCGAGCTCCGGGGCCGCCCGCGTGATCGCGTCCTCGGAGCCGTAGAGCGTCAGGACGTCGCCCTGCTCGATAACGGTGCCCGGCAAAGCCGGAACGATATGCCCGAGCCTCCTGATGCGCGAAATGAAGACACCGCGCCGCTGTTCCGCGCTCGCCAGCCGACGAAGATCCCGAATCCGGCGCCCCATCACCTCGCTACGGACGAGCACGACCTCGCGCTCGACGAGTGGCACGTTGTCGCCTGCCGGCATCGGCACCTCGGCGCCCAATCTCTCGCTGATCGCGATGACGGCGCGGCGGCGGCCGAGCACGAGGACAACATCGTCGGCCTCCAGCACCATGTCCGTGGTTGCCTTGGTAAAACCTTCGCCGCGGCCGACCTGTTCGATGGTCACAACGCCATTGACGCTGTTTTCGAAGGCGCCGACGCTGCTTCCCGCAATCGGCCCGGCATGGAAGCAGCGGGAGACGATCTCGGGCACGCCGTTCTCCTTGCCCGCGTCGTCCTCGGCTCCCAGTTGTTTTGCAAGCGCGGCGGATTCCTCGCGCACGTCGATCCGCAGCAGCAGGGGACCGATCTGCGTCGTGAAGACGACGATCGCCACGAGGCCGAAGAGGTAGGTGACGCTATAGGCCGTCGCCATGTTGGATTGCAGCCGCGCCACTTCGGCTGCCGGCAGGGCCAACCGGGCGATCGCATCCGAAGCCGTCCCGAGCACAGCCGATTCCGTGGCCGAGCCGGCGAAGAGCCCCGACGTGGTGCCGGGATCCAGGCGGAACAAGATGATGGCCGCTGTGAGCAGCAGCAGGACCGTCCCGACCTCGACGAAGGACAGGATTCCGTAGCGCCAGCCACCACGGATATTGTTGAAGAACTGCGGTCCGGCCGTAAACCCGAGAGCGAAGATGAACAGCGCAAACGCCGTGTTCTTCAGGTCCGCGCTGATGGTGACACCAAGCTGCCCAAGGGCCAATGCGACGAAGAGCGTGCCGCAGACACCGCCGATCTGAACGGGGCCAATTCTGATCTTTCCGATCAAATGGCCAAGAGCCAGCGAAATGAACAGTGCAACAACCGGCTGTTCAACAAATGCCACGATGGACCCCAGTTCCAGAGCAGTGGTCGACGGCGACTATTCGCTGCCCGCTCCTACTCTGCAAGAGCCGCGATCGCCGGTGCGGCACTCGTCTGCGGCACATCGAGGTCGTCCACTCATTGGCCAGTGCCAAGTGAAGTCGCGGCACGTCGACGATTTGGATTGACTCCAAAGCAAGTTCATCCCTAAATCGTGCACGATCCAAGATGCAGGATAATAGGCATTGAACGGGGCGCGAAAGATCGAACGGGTCGTCCTTGGCGACCAGGTCTATGAGGCGATCAAGGAACGCATCCTCGATCAGGCCTATGCGCCGGGCGAAAAGATCAATGTCGATGGGCTGGTGCGCGAACTGGCCGTCAGCTCGACGCCGATCCGCGAGGCGCTGACGCGGCTCGTCGCGGAAGGGCTCGTGTCGGCCGTCCCCTTCGTCGGCTTCGCGACCGCGGCGCTGCCCGATCGCAACTATTACGAGGACGTCTACAGCTTTCGCAGCGTGCTCGAGCCTTGGGCCGCGGCAGAGGCCGCCAGGCGGCGCCCGGGCGCCGATGTCATCACGGCGCTGCGCGACGCCGTCGCGGTCATGACGGCCGATCCGCCGTCCCGCGAGTATCGCAGCCACCGCGCGTTCACCGAAGCCGATGACCGCTTCCACCGCCTCATCCTGACAGCGGCGGGCAATCAGGTCGCGCTGAAGAGCTATGACGACCTGCGCTTCCATCTGCACATTTCACGGCTCTACCTCAGCCGCGAGCAGGATGTCGGGATCACCCATGCCGAGCATTTCCGCATCATCGATGCGCTCGAGACCGGCGATCCCGAAGCTGCCGCCGAGGCGATGCGACGGCATCTCGAGGGCTCCCATGAGAGGCTGATCAAATAGGCCGCCCGTCAGAGGCAGCTGTGCAAGAACCACCATAACCTCCGGGAGGATATGATGTTTCTACGACGCCTTGCCGCTGCGAGCCTGATCGCAGGCAGCTTCCTCGCGACAGCCGCCCAGGCACAGACCCTGCGCTTTGGCCATGCGAACACCACCACCGAGATCGCCGGCGAACTGTTCCAGGAATTCGCCGATCGCGTGAACAAATCGACCGGCGGCGCCGTCACCATCAAGGTCTTCCCGGCCGAGCAGCTCGGCAAGGAAATCGACCTGTTCAAGCAGGTCAAGGAAGGCGCCCTCGACATCTCAGCGCCCTCGATGGCGGCCGCCTCCGCGCTCGTACCCGCCCTCGAGATTCCGAGTGCGCCCTTCCTCTGGAAGGACTGGAGCGAGGCCGAGGCGATCATTCGCTCTGCTGCCTTCGACCCGATCTTCGACGAGCTCCGCGACAAGCATAGCATCGTCCCGGTCAGCCGCATCTGGTACTGGGGCTGGCGCAACATGACGACGCTCGACCGCGCGGTGAAGAAGCCGGAGGACCTGCAGGGCCTCAAGATCCGCGTGCCGGAAAGCCCGGTCTGGGTCGAGATGATCAAGGCCTATGGCGCCTCTCCGACGCCGGTCCCCTTTGGCGAGGTCTACACCGCGCTCCAGCAGAAGACGGTCGACGGCCAGGAAAACCCGATCCCGACGATCTTCTCGCGCAAGTTCTATGAGGTGCAGGGCTATGTCGCGATGACGAAGCACATGCTCCAGAACAACATGATCGTCATCAACAAGGACAGCCTCGCCCGGTTGAAGCCCGAGCATCGCGAGGTCCTGTTCGCCGAAGCCGCCCGCGCCTCGGCCCTGAACACCTATCTCCAGCAGAAGCGCGAGGCCTCGATGCTCGAGGACATCCGCAAGTCCGGCCGCTCCAAGATCGTCGAGGATGTCGATCGCGACGCCTTCGCCGCCAGGTCCAAGGTCGTGGCAACCGCGATGGAAGGCCGCTGGGGCAAGGCCCATCTCGACAGCGTGCTCGCCGCCATCGACGCTCAGCGCAAGCGCTGACCGGCATGACCGGGCTCGACCTGATCCGGCGGCTCGACGACTGGTCGAGCCGCCTGGAGAACGCCTTCCTTGCCGCGCTGCACGGCGCGATCGCGACGCAGGTCTGCGCCGCCGTCGTCTTCCGCTACGCGCTGAACGATCCGCTGACCTGGTCCGAGGAACTGATCCTGCTGCTGTTCGGCTGGATGATCTTCCTCGGCATCGCCAACGCCTTCCATGCCCGGACCCACATCATCATCGATGTCGTGGTGCTGTTCGCCCCGCGCTGGCTCTGCACCCTCTTCGGCGTCGTGGCGCTGCTCGCGACAGCGGCGGTTCTCGGCACGCTGACCTGGTTTTCCTGGCGCTATCTCCAGCGCGAACTGCCGAACCTGACGCCGATGCTCGGCATTTCGGCCGGCTGGACGGTGGCGCCGCTCTTCGTCGGGAGCCTGCTGTCGCTGCTGCATCTCCTGCGCAACCTGATCGACGAAGGCGTCACCGGCGCACTCTGGTCCGACATCACGACGCGGGACTAGCGGCATGGTCTCCATCCTTCTCCTGACCTTCGCGGTCCTGCTCGTAGTCGGCACGCCGATCTGGGTCGCGATGGCGGGCTCGGCCCTGCTGACGATCTTCATCGAAGGCGTGCCGCTCACCGTCGCCGCCCAGCGCATCGTGGCCGGCGTGCAGTCCTTCCCCCTGCTGGCGATCCCGCTCTTCACGCTCGCCGGCTCCCTGATGAACGCGTCGGGCATCTCCGAGCGGCTCTTCAGCTTCACCAAGGCACTGGTCGGCCATATCCGCGGCGGGCCGGCCCATACGCTGGTCGTCGGCGAGGTCTTTCTCTCCGGCATCTCCGGATCATCCGTCGCCGATACGGCCGCAGCCGCACGGGTCTTCGTGCCGCAGCTCGAACGCATGGGTTATCCACGTGCGTTTGGAGCGGCGCTGTCAGCGGTTGCCGGCACGCTTGGCCCGATCATCCCGCCGTCGATCCTGATGGTGGTCTATGCCTGGCAGGCCAATGTCTCGCTCGGCAGCCTCTTCGTCGCCGGCATCATTCCTGGCCTGGTCATGGCCGGCTGCATCATGGCGACCATCGCCATCCTGGCGCTGCGGCGCGACTTCAAGCCGGCCGGCTCCTTCTCGTTCCCGAATCTCTGGAAGGAGTTCAAATACGCTTCGCTGGCGCTGCTGATGCCGGTGCTGATCATCGTCGGCTTCCGGGCGGGGTTATTCACCGCAACCGAGATCGCCGGCGTCGCCGCCGCCTATTCCCTGGTTGTCGGCATGTTCATCTACCGTTCGATCAAGCTTGCCGACCTCCCGGCGATCCTGATCGGCACGGCGCGCGAGACGGCGGTGGTCATCGCCATCGTCGCCGCGGCCTCGCCCTTCAGCTGGATTCTGGCCATCGAGCAGGCGCCGCAGCTGGTCACCAGCTTCATGACCTCGATCTCGACGGATCCGCTGGTCGTTCTGCTGATCCTGAACATCGCCCTGCTGATTGCCGGCATGTTCATGGAGACGATCGCCATCATGATCATCCTGGTGCCGATCCTGCTGCCGCTGCTGGCCGCGTTGCAGATCGACCTCGTGCATTTCGGGATCGTGCTGCTGGTCAACCTCGTCATCGGCCAGGTGACACCGCCCGTGGGCGTGCTCTGTTTCGTCGCCATGGCGATCACGCGCGTCAAGCTCGGGGCCCTGCTGCGGGAGCTCTGGCCCTTCCTGATCGCGCTCGTCGTGGCGCTCGCCATCATCACCTATGTGCCGGCCCTAAGCCTCTGGCTCCCCCGGATCGCCGGTTTCTGAGAGGATCATCATGACCAGGATTGCAGAGGTTGAGGTCGTCGAATTCTCGTTCAAGAGCAGAAATCTCGGCCGCTCGGCCGAGAATGCCCGGGCGGTCTACAATGTCGGATACAAGCCGAATTCAGAGCTCGAGCTGACCAAGTTTGCGATCGTGATCCGCAGCGATGACGGCGCCGAGGGCGAATATGTCATGCACTGGGGCGGAACCCGGGCCACGATGGCGCAGACACTCTCGCTTGCGCCCAACCTGCTCGGCCGCAATCCGGACCACCGCGAGGAAATCTGGAACGACATGAAGCGGGAGCTCCGCCAGCATGACGGGATGGGGATCGGACCGATCGACATCGCGCTCTGGGACCTGGCGGGAAAGCGCTTCGGCGCCTCTGTGTCGCAATTGCTCGGCGGCTTCCGCACGCGGCTCAAGACCTATGCCTCGACCTATCACGGCGACCGCAATGGCGGGCTCGACAGCAAGGAGGGCCTTCTCCGACTTCGCCGAGGCCTGTTACGCACTGGGCTACCGCGCCTTCAAGCTCCATGGCTGGCATGAGGGCGACGCGCGCGAGGAGGCGGCAAACGTCCTGCATGTCGCCAGGACGGTCGGTGATCGCATGACTTTGATGCTCGACCCGGCCAATGAGCTCAGAACCTTCTCCGACGCACTCTATGTCGGGCGGGCCTGCGACGAGGGGGGCTATTTCTGGTACGAGGACCCGATGCGTGACTGTGGCGTCTCCGCGTTCGCCCACAAGAAGCTGCGCGAGATGCTGAAAACGCCGATCCTGCAGACCGAGTATCTGCGCGGCTTCGAGCCCAAGGCCGATTTCCTGATCAATGGCGGCACCGACATGCTGCGCTCCGATCCGGAATACGATCTCGGCATCACCGGCGAGATGAAGATCGCCCATCTCGCCGAGGCCTTTGGCGTCGATGTCGAGATCCATGCCTGCGGGCCTGCGCATCGCCACTGCATGGCCGCGACTCGTAACACCAATTTCTATGAGCTTGCGCTGGTCGGCCCGGATTGCCCCAACGCCGTGCCACCGGTCTACACCTGCGGGTACAGCGACCAGCTCGACGGTGTCGACAAGGATGGCTGTTTTCCCGTGCCCACGGGGCCAGGCCTCGGCGTGAGCTATGACTGGGATTACATCCGTGCCCATCAGACGGGGCGGGAGCTGTTCAAGCTCTAGATGCGTATTGGGAGGGCCGGCCTTTTTCGGGCTGGCCCTGGTCCTTTCTACCGCCGCCTTGGGGCGACGGGCATGCCGGGAATCGTCTTCAGTCCGGATAGAGAGATAGAGATTCGCATTGGCTCGGGAGGTGACGCCGCCGATCGCCCTCCCGCAGAAGGCGGAGATCAAGCCGTCTTGAGGTTCACCGCCGAGGACTTGCCGGTCTTGCGATCGGCCTCGAGATCGTAGCTGATCTTCTGGCCTTCGTTCAGGCCGCGCAGGCCCGAGCGCTCGACAGCGCTGATATGGACGAAAATATCGCTTCCGCCCGCGTCAGGGGTGATGAAACCATAGCCCTTGGTCTCGTTGAACCATTTCACGGTACCCGTGCTCACGTGCTATCCCTTCAGTCACTATTCAGGTTGGCTCATGCCAGCCCGGGGACCACTGTAGGGTCGAAAATACGCATGTGGCAATGATGCCGTTAAAAACCGCGTCGGCGCCCGCAAAACGCCCCAATGCTCAGGAGCGTCCGCCGTCGACGGAAAGCACCTGGCCGCTGATCCAGCCGGCCTGTTCGCTCAAGAAAAACAGCGTGGCATTGGCGATGTCCTCGGGCGTACCGAGGCGTCGGGTGTGGATGCTCTCGACCAGTTTCTTCTGGCCGGCCTCGCCATAGCTTTGCCATTGCCGTTCCGTTGCCGGATTGGAGCGCACGAAGCCGGGCGCGACGGAGTTCACCGTAATGCCATGCGGGCCGAGCTCCCAGGCGAGCTGCTTCGTCAGCCCGACCAGCGCGTGCTTGGCACTGGCATAGGCCTGGATGCCGGTGAGGCTCGGGCGCAATCCCGCACCGGACGAGATGGTGACGATGCGTCCATAGCCGGCCTGCTTCATCACCGGTGCTGCGGCTTGCGCCAGGAAGAAGGCGGCATCGACATTGGCGGCGAAAATGCTGCGCCAGTCCGCCTCGGGAATCTCCTCGATCGGCCGCCCGACCTGGCCGCGCACCCCGCCCGCCGCATGGACGAGCAGGTCGAGCGAGTCGTTTTCGGCCGAGATCGTGCCAAGCAGATCGCGCGCTGCGTCCGGCGTCGCGAGATCGACGGCATGAAACCTGGCCCCGATCTCCGCAGCGGTCTTCGCGACCCCCTCGGCATCGATATCGGCGAGATGCACCCTAGCCCCGGACCGAGCCAGGGCGGTTGCGATGGCTCGGCCGATGCCCTGGGCAGCGCCTGTGACGAGGGCTACGCGATTGTCGAAGCGGAGTTGCATTGGTCGATCAGCACCTTCAGCATATCGAACGAGAGTGGGCGCTCGCCGTCCTCGACCTCGTGGATCAGTCTCACCAGCGTCTCGATCGTCGGGGTCGGAATGCCGGCCTCGCGCCCGAGGCGCGCGATGATGCCGATCTGGGGATCGACCTCGGTCTTGCGCTTGCGCACGGCAAGGTCGCGCCAGATCCCGGAATGCGTCTTGGCCGTCTTCGAGGTGTAGTCGGCGAGCCAGGCGATCGCGGCGATCTGCGGATATTCCGGCCGGCCCGGCGCGAAGACCATCGGATCGAACTCGCCGAAGCCGAGCGAGGAGACGCCACGCGCCGCCGCGACCGCACCGACCTCCCGCCCGAGTTCGAGCCAGACGGCGAGCCGCTTCGGATCGGCGAAATTCGCCGACATCGAATCATCCGTCAGCGCCGTGGCAAACAGCATCGCCCCGTAGGCGAGCTTGCCCCACAGATAACCCCAGATATTGCTGGTCAAAATCGAGTCGGGCTCGAAGAGCAGCATCAGCTTGTGCATTTCGAGGGCGCGCGGCGTCATCGCGCCATCGATCTCGCCCACGACGACAGCACCGCGGTTGCCGTAGAGAATCTCGCCCGGCCCGTGCCAGTCCGCGCCGAAATTGACGAAGCAGCCCATGGTCCGGGCCTCGCCGACGTGCCTGGCAATGGCCAGTTCGTTGAGGCCGTTCTGGGCAGAGAGCACGAAACCGTCCTCGGCCAGATGCGGGGCGAGCGCGTCGAGTGCCGTTTGCGTGGCGCCCGCCTTCACCGCGAGCACGATGCGCTTGTAGGTTCCTGTCAGCTCCGCCGGCGTCACCGCGGGCACGACCTGGCGAAATTCCTCGATCGGCCCGCTGATCGCGAGGCCCGTCGTCCGGCAGGCTTCGACATGTTCGGGGACGACATCGACGAGCAGGACAGGAATGCCCGCGCGCGCCCAATAGGCTCCAAGCGTGCCGCCGATCGCGCCCGCGCCCCAGATGACGATCGGCTCAGGCGTGCTCACGCAGCTGCCTCGAGCTGACCGGCGACTTCGACATCGCCATGGGTCGCGACATGGATGAAGCCATCAGGCGTCACCCAGCCACGATACATGCCCGCGGAATTATAGGGCGCGACGATGCTGCCATCGGCACCAATCGCGACCAGGCCAGCCCCGATCCTGTGCTCGGTGAGCTCGGCTATCGCCCGGGCGGTCGCCTCCTCGAGGCTCAGGCCGGCATAGGCCATCAGCGAGGCGATCTCGTGCCCGACGCAGTAGCGGATGAAATATTCGCCCTTGCCCGTACCCGAGACCGCGCAACGCCCGTCGCGCGCATAGGTACCGGCACCGATGATCGGCGAGTCGCCGACACGGCCGGCCGGCTTGTTGGTGTAGCCGCCCGTGGAGGTCGCAGCAGCGAGATGGCCCTGGGCATCCAGCGCGACCGCACCGACCGTGCCGTGCTTCTCGGCCTCGCTTGCTTCGGACATGGTGCCGACAAGCTCGCGGATCTTCATCGAGGACAGATTCTTGCGGCGCCGCTCGGTCGAGAAATACTCGTTTTCGACCATGTCGAGCCCCTCCGACTCGGCGAAGCTGTCCGCGGCCGTGCCGGCCAGGAAAAGCGGATCGCCGCGGCGCATCAGCACCTTGGCGGCGCCGATCGGGTTCCGGATGCGCTTGACGCCGCAAAGGGCGCCGGCGGCCAGCGTCTCGCCATCCATGATGGAGGCGTCGAGCTCATGCTCGCCATCCGCGTTGAACGCGGCCCCGTGGCCGGCATTGAAATGCGGCGAATTCTCCATCACCAGCACCGCGGCCTCGACCGCATCGACGGCCGAGCCGCCCTTGCTGAGAACGGCCCAGCCGGCGCGGAGCGAGGCGGCGAGATCCGCCTTGGCCTCGGTCCACTCCGTTTCGGTCATCTCGGCCTTGGGCAAGGTGCCACAACCGCCATGAATGGCCAGGGCAATAGGTGAGGTTGTCATGGGTAATCCTGGTGCGTTTCCCTCTCTCCCGCAGTGGGAGAGGTCGAACCGTGTAGTCGGGAAAGGGGAGAGCAGGCGGCGGGGCACATACCCCACCTACTGGCCTTGCGGCTAGTCTCTCCACGCATGCCCGATACTCGTTCGGCGCGTTTTTAAACCGGTTCCTGCATATTTGCAGGAACCGGGCGACCGAGGCCGAAGCCTCATTTCTTGGCGGGCTTGATGTCCATGGCGAGCGTGTCTTCATCCACGCGCGGCTTGATCACGACCTTGTCCTTCTGCATGGCCCAGGCCGAGCCGACGGCGACGATCGGCAGACGTGGCCGGTCCTGTGCGACGACGGCGTTGGCATCGGAGAGGAACTTGTTGCGCTTGGCCTCATCCATCTCGACCGCCGCATCCTCGATCAGCTTGTCGAGCGCGGCGTTCTTGTAGCCCAGCACGTTGAAGGCGCCGAGCTTCTTGGCCGGATCGTTCGAGTGCACCACCGAGGAAAGCGTGTAGTTGGACTCACCGGTCAGCGTGCCCCAGCCGGACATCGACATCGAGAAATCACCGCGCAGGCGGGCCGGGAAGAAGACCGCGCCCGGCTGGGCATTGGCATTCACGTCGATGCCGATCCGCGCCAGCATCTGGGCGATGGACGTGCCGACCTGACGGTCGCCGGGAAGGCGGTCATTGGTGAACGAGAAGGCGACCTTGAAGCCGTTGGCGTAACCGGCCTCCTCCATCAGCTTCTTGGCCTTGGCGAGGTCAGGCTTCAGCGCCGGCAGCGACTTATTGTAGCCCGCGATATCCGGCGTCACGAGCTGGTTCACCGGCGAGCCGAGACCTTCCATCGCAATCTCCGCCAGGGCCGGGCGATCGATGGCGAGATCGATCGCCTCGCGCACCTTGACGTCCTGGAGCGGGTTCTTCGGCAGCGGTGAGCCATCCTTGGCGCTGACCTGCGGGGACTTGTCCCGCATGTCGAGCTCCATGTTGAAGACATAGACCGTGTCGACCGTCGTGACCGCGAGCTTGGAGTCGCGTTTCAGGGTCGGCACGTCGGACGCCGGCGCCCGCACGATGATATCGACCTGCCCGGCCTTGAGCTGGGCGACGCGGGCGGCGTCGTTCGGCAGCTCCTTGCGCAGCACGCGGGCCCAAGGCTCCTTCTCGCCCCAATAGCCGTCGAAGCGCTCCAGCACGAGCTGGTCCTTCGGCGTCCAGGACACGAACTTGTAGGGGCCGGTACCGACCGCTGCCTTGCCGGTATTGAAGGCCTCGTTGGCGTTGTCCTTGGTCAGTCCGGCCGCCGCCTTGTGGGAGACGATGAAGAGGCGGATGAAGTCGTTCGGCAGGTTCGGGGCCGGCCCGTCGGTGACGATATGGACCGTCAGCGGATCGATGATCTTCACCTCCTTGACGCGGCGCACATAGATCGTGGTCGGGTTCGGCCCGGCGACCACGGGGATGCGCTCGATCGAGAATTTCACATCCTCGGCGGTGAAGTCGGAACCGTCATGGAACTTGACGCCCGGGCGCAGCTTGAACTCCCAGACCGAAGGCTCGATCGCCTTCCAGCTCGTCGCAAGCCGCGGCTCGATCTGCAGCTTGTCGCCCGACCAGGTCAGCGTGTCGAAGACATGCTTCAGCGCTTCGGCATGGGTGCCGGTCGCGGTGAAGTGCGGATCGATCGATTCCGGGCCGGCGCGAACGCCGATTGTAAGCGTCTGCGCTAGGGCGACCCCGGAGACGGAGGCGCTGAGTGCGGCCGCGAGTCCGAAGATGCGGACGGTGGTGGCAAGCTTCATGACGAATTCCCCTGTTTTGTTTCGGTAAAGGCCGACATGTCGGCCCTCCCGCTGGTTTATTATGTGGCCTCGGCGGTGGCAGTCGGCCCACGCAACGAGGCGCCCTGGTGTCACTTGATTAGGCGATCCTGACTCGACTGTTGTTCTCAATTGGCGCGGTACGGCAGTGAAGACCCACCACCATCCCGCAATTCTTTGGAAGAACGCTTCGCCCGACCCGGTCTATGACTGGGGCTCGAGATCCGCCGGCCACACCGGAGAGGCAATGACGAGCTTGTCCATCAATTCGCAAAGCTGGCGCTGCTCGGCCTCGGTCAAGGCCGAGAGCATGGCGCTCTGCTGCTTCACCATCAGCGGCATGGTCTCCTCGAAAATGGCGCGTCCTGCAGGCGTCAGGCGCAGCACGAAGCTGCGCAGGTCGTCCCGGTCCGTCTCGCGCTTGAGCAGGCGCCGGGTCAGCAGCTTCTGGATGGCGCGGCTGAGCGTGTTCTTCGGCAAACCGGACGAGGCCACGATGTTCTTTGCAGCCACACCCTCCTTCAGGCCGACCGCGTAGAGGGCGACGAATTCCGGGCGGACCAGGCCGTAGCGGGTCTCTATCCAGCGATAGACCGGATCGTTGAAGCGGAAGGCGACGAAGTTCAACCGGAACGACAGCCAGCAGGGATTGTCCCAGAGCTTGGTGACGGTGAGCGGGTCGAGATCGCGCAACGCCGCTTCGCGCTCATGGTCGAGACGCGAGAGTGATGTGGGGGCGCGGCGCATGATGAGCTCCCGTTTAGTTCCAAATGGAACTTGACGACGTTCTGACTGGGAGTCAAGGATGGCGCACTGCCAGAGAAAAGCAAGGAACGGGCCGTGCGTGTCGCCGAGATGAATTGGATGCAGATCGAAGCGCAGGCCCAGCGGGATGACCGCTGTGTGCTGCCGCTCGGCTGTGTCGAGCAGCACGCCTATCTGAGCCTCGCCACCGACGCGATCCTGGCAGAGAAAGTGGCAGGCGATGCGGCCGAGCCGCTGAACGTACCCGTCTTCCCGGTGCTGGCCTATGGCATGACGCCAGGCTTCGTCGCCTTCCCCGGCACCGTCTCGCTGCGGATGAGCACCTATGTCGCGCTGATCGAGGATATGCTGGAGGGCTTCTACCGCTCCGGCTTCCGCCGCATCGTGCTGGTCAACGGCCATGGCGGCAATGCACCCGTGATGACCTTCTGCACGGAATGGATGGGCCGCCGCCCCGATGCCAGCGTCAAGCTGCATGATTGGTGGGCAGGGCCGCGCTTCCAGGCGGCGGTGAAGGCGGTCGATCCCGCTGCCTCGCATGCCTCCTGGATGGAGAACTTCCCCTGGACCCGGCTCGACGGCGTCGCCATGCCGGATGCAGTGAAGCCGCCCTTCGATCGCGCGCTCTACCAGGCCTCGAACCCGGCGAAGAAGCGCGAGATCCTGGGCGACGGAAATTTCCACGGGCGCTACCAGCGCTCCGACAACGAGATGCTCAGCCTCTGGCAGGTCGGCGTCGAGGAGACGCGGGCGGTGATCGCGGAGAACTGGCCGTGACCGCAGGCGCCAGGCGCTTCGTCAGATGCTAGGGCACATCCTCGGGCGCATCGTCCAGGCTCTGCTGGTGATGCTCGTCATGTCGGCGCTGGTTTTCGTCGGCGTCTACGCCATCGGCAACCCGATCGACGTGTTGATCGGGCCAGATGTCAGCCAGGAGATGAGACTCGAGACGATTGCCCGCTACGGGCTCGATCGACCGCTCTGGGAACAGTATTTCACCTTCCTTGGTCGTGTGCTCCACGGCGATTTCGGCCGTTCCTTCGTCTTCGGCATGCCGGTGCTGGAACTTATCCTGTCGCGCCTGCCCGCGACGCTGGAGCTGACGCTGGCTGCCGTATTCGGAGCGGCCCTGATCGGCGTGCCGGCCGGCATCTATGCCGGCTACAAGCCCGACAGCCTGCTCGCCAAGATCATCATGGCGATCTCGATCCTCGGCTTCTCCGTACCGACCTTCTGGATCGGCCTGGTTCTGATCATCACCTTCGCAGTCGAGCTGCAATGGCTGCCTGCCGGTGGCCGCGGCGAGACCGCTTCGCTTTTCGGCGTCGAGTGGAGTTTTCTGACGTTGAACGGGCTCAGCCATCTGCTGCTGCCGGCCCTTAACCTCGCCTTCTTCAAGCTCGCCCTGATGACGCGGCTGGCCCGGGCCGGGACGCGCGAGGTGATGCTGACCGATACGGTGAAATTTGCCCGAGCCGCCGGACTTTCGGAATGGACCGTCCTGCGCCGGCATGTGCTGCGCCTGATCGCGATCCCGATCGTCACCGTCTTCGGGCTCGAATTCGCCTCGACGCTGGCCTTCGCGGTCGTCACCGAGACGATCTTTTCCTGGCCCGGTATCGGCAAGCTGATCATCGACTCCATCACGTCGCTCGACCGGCCGGTCATGGTCGCCTATCTGATGCTCGTCGCCTTCGTCTTCATCACCATCAATTTCCTGGTCGATCTGACCTATGTCGCGCTCGATCCGCGCCTGAGAAAGGCGCGCGCGTAATGAAGCAGGCTTCGCCCCTCGCCCGATTCTGGAACGAGTTCCGCGAGAGCAAGGTGGCGCTCGCAGCCCTCGTCGTCGTCGTGCTGATGATCGGCGTGGCGCTCCTAGCGCCCTGGATCGCGCCGCAGGATCCCTATGATCTCGCCAATCTCACCCTGTCAGATGCGCGCCGGCCGCCGGGCTATGTCGGCTCCGGCGGCTTCACCCATCTGCTCGGCACCGACGCGCAGGGCCGCGACCTGTTCTCGGCCATCCTCTACGGCCTGCGCATCTCGCTGCAGATGGGGTTGATCGCCGGTTCGCTCGCCTTCACGGTCGGCGTCACGCTCGGCATCACCGCCGCCTATCTCGGCGGCCGCTGGGAAGCGTTCATCATGCGCATCATCGATCTCCAGCTCGCCTTCCCGGCGATCCTGCTCGCGCTGGTGATTTCGGCCGTGCTCGGCCAGGGCAAATTCCAGCTCATCGCGGCGCTGGCAGCCGCGCAATATGCCTATTTTGCCCGCACGGCCCATGGCGCAGCCGCGGCCGAGCGGGGCAAGGACTATGTCGAGGCCGCCTTCTCGACGCCGCTGCCGGCCCGCCGGGTGGTCTGGCGCCATATCCTGCCGAACTGCCTGCCGGCCCTGATCGTGGTCGCGACGGTGCAGGTGGCGAGCGCCATCGCGCTCGAAGCGACGCTTTCCTTTCTCGGTGTCGGCCTGCCGGTGACAGAGCCCTCGCTCGGTATGCTGATCTCCAACGGCTTCCAGTACATGATGTCGGGCCGCTACTGGATCTCGATCTATCCCGGCGTCGCGCTGATCATCCTGATCGTCGCAATCAACCTCGTCGGCGACCAGATCCGCGACCAGGTCAACCCGAGGCTCAGGCGATGAGTGGCTCGGCCGAGGCAGTGCCGCTGCTCGAGGTCCGTGACCTCGCGACGCATTTCCACACCCGTGCCGGCGTCGTGAAAGCCGTCGACGGCGTCTCCTTCTCACTGAAGCGCGGCGAGGTCATGGGCCTCGTCGGCGAATCCGGCTCCGGCAAGAGCATCACGGGCTTCTCGATCATCGGCCTGATCGACCCACCAGGAAAAATCGAGAGCGGCTCGATCCGGCTCGAAGGGCGCGAATTGATCGGATTGCCGTCCCGCGACCTGCGCGCAATTCGCGGCAAGATCATCTCGATGGTCTTCCAGGACCCGCTGATGACGCTGAACCCGGTCCTGACGATCGGCGCCCAGATCCTGCTGGCGCTGGAGGCGCATGAGAAGGTTTCGGCAGAAGAAGGGCGCAGGCGCGCCATCGCGGCGCTTGCCCAGGTCCGGATTCCAGAGCCCGAGGCGAAGGTCGATTTCTACCCGCATCAGTTCTCCGGCGGCATGCGCCAGCGCGTCGCCATCGCCATCGCTCTGCTGCACCGGCCAAAGCTGATCATCTGCGACGAACCGACCACGGCGCTCGATGTCTCGATCCAGGCCGAGATCCTGGCCGAAATGAAGGAGCTGGTGGCGGAGCTCGGCACGGCACTGATCTGGATCAGCCATGATCTGGCGACGGTCGCCTCGATCGCCAGCCGCGTCTGCGTGATGCGCTACGGCAGGATCGTCGAGACCGGGCCTGTGCTCGACGTGCTGACCAGGCCGCAGCATCCCTACACCCAGTCGCTGCTCGATTCGCTGCCGTCCCGCGCCAAGCCGGGCACTTTCCTCGCCCGGGGCGGCGGTGTCCCCGATGCATCGCCGCCGGCACGCACCTCCGGTGCCTCACCGTCGCGTGGATCGAAGGCGGACGCCTCCTATTTCGTCATTCAGGACGTCAGCAAGCTGTTCCAGACCCCGCCCGGCATCCTGCGCCTGCTCGGCCAGAAGCTTGGACTGTCGCAACCGGGCCGTGGGGTCCAGGCCGTCGCTTCCGTCAGCCTGACCGTCCCGCGGGGGGAGGCACTCGGCCTCGTCGGCGAATCGGGCTCGGGCAAATCGACGCTCGGGCGTATGGCGGCCGGCATCTATGCGCCGAACTCCGGCACGGTGCGGCTGGAGGGCGAGCCGGTGATGGGCGGCGGCGCGCGGCCGCACAAGAACACCACCCGGATCCAGACCATCTTCCAGGACCCCTTCGCCTCGCTGAATCCGCGTATGAGCATCGGCGACAGTATTGCCGAGGGGCCGATCATACATGGCATCGTCACCAGGGCGGGGGCGGCCGAATATGTCCGGCAATGGCTCGCCGCCGTCGGGCTCGATCCCGCCTTCGCCAGCCGCTATCCGCATCAATTCTCCGGCGGCCAGCGCCAGCGCGTCGCGATCGCGCGTGCGCTCGCCATGCAGCCTGATGTCGTGGTCTGCGACGAGCCGGTCGCCTCGCTCGACGTCTCGATCCAGGCACAGATCATCAACCTGCTGATGCGGTTGCGGACCGAGTTGAACCTGACCCTGATCTTCATCTCGCACGACCTCTCGGTGGTGCGCCATCTCTGCGACCGGGTCGCGATCATGTATCGCGGCAAGATCGTCGAGGAGGGGCCAGCGGGCCAGATCTACGACAATCCGCGCCACGACTACACACGCAGGCTCCTGGCCGCCGTGCCGGTCCTGCCGACCGCCCCGCCAGCCTGAAGGACACCCGCCATGACCGAACCTGCTCTCGAACCCTGGCAATGGCCCGAGGAGGTCTGGCGCGACAAGGTCGAGCGCGTGCGCGCAGGCCGCAACCTGAAGCCCACGAAATGGAAGAACGGCGCGCGCTGCGCCGTCGCCCTCTCCTTCGACGTCGATCATGAGACGAACGAATTGCGCGATGGCGGCAAATCGGTCGGCCGCCTCTCCTGGGGCCAGTATGGCAACCGCGTCGGCATGCCGCGCATCCTCAGCCTGATGGCGAAGGAACAGATCCAGGCGACCTTCTTCGTGCCGGCGGTGACCGCCCTGCTCTATCCCGACGAGCAACGCCGCGTCATAGCGGAAGGCCACGAGATCGGCCTGCATGGCTGGATCCATGAGGTCAACACCGCCGTGCCGCCCGCGGCCGAACGCGAACTGCATCTGCGCTCAGCCGATACGCTGGAGAAGATCACCGGCGTCAGGCCGGTCGGCATGCGCACGCCGTCCTGGGATTTTTCGGAAGTGACCCTGAGCATCGAGCGCGAACTCGGCCTGCTCTACGATTCCTCGCTCTTTGCCGATGACGACCCCTACGAGATCATCGAGAAGGGCGAGCCGACGGGCATGGTCGAGCTTCCGGTCGAATGGATCCGCGACGATGCGGTCTATTTCAACATGAACCGCTTCCAGGCGCTGCGGCCCTACACGGCGCCGGAAGCCGTATTCGACATCTTCCGCCGCGAATTCGACCGCGCCCATGAGGAAGGCGGGCTCTTCCTGCTGACCATGCATCCCCATGTCATCACCTACCGCTCGCGCATCTGGATCCTCGAGGAGCTGATCCGGCATGCCAAGGCGAAGGGCGATTGCTGGTTTGCCAGCCACGCCGAGATCGCGCGCTATGCAAAGGCCGAGGCCGGGCTTTAGCCCGCACAGCTCGGGTCGGGCGGGGAGGAACCCTGCCCGATTTCGGCCGTTTTCGGTTCATGGCGGGTTCAGTGCGCACGCGCGCTGATAGCCCGAGCCACTGAAACGGAAACGGAACTCATGACGCGCACGAAAAACTGGCTTCTGATCGGTACTGTCCTTCCCGGCCTGACCCTGTCGCATGGCGGCTTCGCGGTCGAACCGGCGCAGGCACCGATGAGATTAGCGCAGGCTCCTGCGCCGTCGGACGAAGAGCCCGGACAGCCGCGCCGGCCTCGCCCCCCGGGAGCCCCAGCCGCGCCCGGCGAGGCGCGCCCGCCTGGGGCCGAACGCCCGCGGCCCGCTCCCGGAGCACCCGGGGCGCCGCCTGCGATCCAGCGGCCGGTCGCGCCTCCGGCGCCAAGCGCAGCGCCACCCGCGCAGCCACGCCCACGCGCCGCGCCGCCGCCTGAACCGCGCCGCGAGCCGCAGATGCCGCGCCCCGTGCCGCCGGGCGCCGGCGAACCCGGACGCCCACCAGCCATACGGCCGCAACCCGCGCCCCCGCCCTCCTCCGCGCCTCAGCCAATCCCGGCGGTGCCGCGCCCGGCTCCTCCAGCCCAGCCCAGCCAGCCTCAGGCCGTGCCGCCGCGCGCCCAGCCGCCCGTCCCGGCCCCCGTGCAGCCGCCGGCAGCCCGTCCGATTCCCGCCCCACAGGCGCAGCCGCCGGCAACCGCACCGTTGACGCCCCCAGCAGGGGGACGCGCTCCCGGAGCGGCTCCGCAAACCCAGCCGCCCGCTACCGCCCCGCTGGCGCCACCTCCTGCCGGCCGTGCGCCCGGCACGCCCCCGGCCGGCCAGGCGCCAGCGGCAGCTCCGGGCCAGCCTCCGGCGGCTCGCCCGACGCCAGCACCGGTGCCAGGAACGGCTCCGCAAGCCCAGCCGCCCGCCACCCAGCCACTGGCGCCGCCTCCGGGTGGTCGTGCGCCCGGCGCGCCGCCAGCCGGCCAACCGGAGGCGGCGCCAGCGACGGCTCCTACCCAACCCCCGGCGGCTCGCCCGACACCAGCGCCGGTGCCAGGAACTGCCCCGCAAGCTCAGCCGCCCGTGACCCAGCCGCTGGTGCCGCCTCCGGGTGGTCGTGCGCCCGGCGCGCCGCCAGCCGGCCAACCGCCTTCTGCAACACCCGGTCAGGTTCCGGCGCCGCTACCCGCTCAGCCGCCGGCAGCAGCCCCGCTCGCCCCGCCCCCCGGCGGTCGCGCGCCCGGCGCAGTCCCGCCGCCCGTTGCACCGCCGCAGCCGGGCCAGACGCTCGCTCCGCCTCCGGCCGGCCAGCCTCCAGCCGCTGGACCCGGGCAACTGCCCCCGCCTGACCGGCAGGGCCGTCGCGGTGGCATCGGCCTCGGTGGCGCGGCTGCGATCGGCCTTGGCGTCGGCGTGCTCGGCGGCATCATGGCGACGCAGGGCGCGACCCGCCTCGACGATGTCCGCGGGCGCCGCGAGGAGCGCCGCGAGGGCGACGTCACGATCATTCGCGAGCCCGGTCGCACGATCATCCGCGACGACGACCGTGCCATCATCCGCCGCGACGAGACCGAGCGCTTCCGCGACCTCGGCTGGCAGGGACGGACCGAACGGCGCGGAGACGAGAACGTCACCGTGTTCGAACGGCCGGACGGCAGCCGCATCATCACCGTGACCGACGAGGATGGCCGCCTGATCCGCCGGACCCGGCGCATGCGCGATGGCGATGAGATCGTGATGATCGACAACACCCGCCGCGATCGGCCGGATATGCGCTTCTCGGACGAGGTCGTCGTGCTGCCGCCGCCGCCGCTGCCGATCCCGCGCGAGCGCTATATCGTCGACGCCGAGCAGGCCGACCAGCGCCTGATCTATGAGACGATCACCGCCCCGCCGATCGCCGCGATCCCGCGCCGCTACACGCTCGACGAGGTCCGCTACTCGCCGGACCTGCGCGCCCGCATGCGCAGCGTCGATATCGACACGGTAACCTTCGAGACCGGGTCCTGGGAGGTCACCCCCAACCAGGCGCAGCGGCTCTCGGTGATTGCCGCCTCGATCAGCCAGGCACTGCAGCGCGCGCCGAATGAGGTTTTCCTGGTCGAGGGCCATACCGACGCCGTCGGCTCGGATGTCGACAACCTCTCGCTCTCGGATCGCCGGGCCCAATCGGTCGCCGAGATCCTGACGCGCGATTTCCAGGTGCCGCCGGAGAACCTGACGACGCAGGGCTATGGCGAGCAGTATCTCAAGGTGCAGACGCAGGAGGCCGCCCGCGAGAACCGCCGCGTCACGCTCCGACGCATCACCCCGCTGCTGGCCGGGCAGAATCAGCCGCAGTGAACCAATAGAACCGGCGCGGCGGGCGACCGTCGCGCCGGTCTCCCCGGATCAGGGGATTCAGGAATCAGCAAGCTCTCCGGCTTAAGACCTGTCGTAAGGAGAGTTGAGATGAGTGAGACAACCGTCGCGATCGCGCAGGGCTTTGCCGCAAGCCAGGCAGCCTCGACCCGCCAGACCTTGCAGACAGCGATGGTGAAGCAGCAGGCGACGTCCGACCAAGCGCTCGTGGATATGCTGCAGCAGAGTGCCGAGTCCCAGAAGGCTACTCTTGCCGCTGGCCAGGGCCAGAAYGTCGACATTCTCGCCTGAGCCCGGCATTCCGGCGCCGCATGGCAGGGCCGCATCCCGCCCCTTGCCGGTTGCGTTCAAGAGCCGCCGGCCCTAACCTCCGCTTCGTTCCGAGGGGTGCTCGCAAGAGCTGAGATGGCGTCCAAAGCCGAACCCGTCGAACCTGATCCGGGTCATACCGGCGGAGGGACTGGAACGCGGCGTGCGCCACACGTGTACCCGCAGACAGCGACTGGACCGCTTCTAAACCCGGATCTCCTGAACCTTGGACCAAGGAGGAGATCCCATGAACGCCCACACCAAGCCCCAGAAGAATACCGTCAAGGCTGCCCCTCAAAGCGTGACGACCGGACCGATCATCGGCTCGCGCAAGATCTATGTCGCGCCGCCGGACCATCCCGAGATGCGGGTGCCCTTCCGCGAAGTTCAGCTCACCACCGATTCCGAGCCGCCGGTCCGGATCTACGACCCGTCCGGTCCGTTCACCGAGAGCGATGTCACGATCGACCTGAATGCCGGCCTGCCGCAGCCGCGCCGCGCCTGGCTCGATGCCTCCGGCTTCACGACCGTGCCCGGCCGCGCCGTCACTGCCGCCGATAACGGCCATATCTCGCCTGAACAGCTCGTTCCCGCCTGCCCGGCCCCACGCCCGATCCTCGAGGCGAAGCCCGGCCAGATGGCGACCCAGTACGAGTTCGCCAAGGCCGGCATCATCACGCCCGAGATGATCTATGTCGCGCATCGCGAGAATCTCGGCCGCGCCGCGATGCTCGAAGGCGCACGCGAGCGCCATGCCGATGGCGAGAGCTTTGGCGCCTCGGTTCCGGAATTCGTCACCCCTGAATTCGTGCGCGAGGAAATCGCCCGCGGCCGCGCCATCATCCCGGCCAATATCAACCACCCCGAACTGGAGCCGATGGCGATCGGCCGCAATTTCCTGGTCAAGATCAACGCCAATATCGGCAATTCGGCCGTGACGTCCGGCGCTGCCGAGGAGGTCGAGAAGCTGGTCTGGGCGATCCGCTGGGGCGCCGACACGGTGATGGACCTGTCGACCGGCCGCAACATCCACAACATCCGCTCCTGGATCCTGCGCAACTCGCCGGTTCCGATCGGCACGGTGCCGATCTACCAGGCGCTTGAGAAGGTCGGCGGCGACCCGATCAAGCTCGACTGGGAGGTCTTCAAGGACACGCTGATCGAGCAGGCCGAGCAGGGCGTCGACTATTTCACCATCCATGCCGGCGTGCGCCTGCCCTATGTCCCGCTCACTGCGAGCCGCGTCACGGGCATCGTCTCGCGCGGCGGCTCGATCATGGCGCGCTGGTGCCTCGCGCACCACAAGGAGAGCTTCCTCTACGAGCGCTTCGACGAGATTTGCGAGATCATGCGCAAATATGACGTCTCCTTCTCGCTCGGCGACGGCCTGCGTCCGGGCTCGATCGCCGACGCCAATGACCGCGCCCAGTTTGCCGAGCTGGAGACGCTGGGCGAGCTCACCAAGGTCGCCTGGGACAAGGGCTGCCAGGTGATGATCGAGGGCCCGGGCCACGTGCCGATGCACAAGATCAAGGAGAACATGGACAAGCAGCTGCGCGAATGCGGCGAGGCGCCGTTCTACACGCTGGGACCGCTGACCACCGACATCGCGCCGGGTTACGACCACATCACCTCGGGCATCGGCGCGGCGATGATCGGCTGGTTCGGCTGCGCCATGCTCTGCTATGTCACGCCCAAGGAGCATCTCGGCCTTCCCAACCGCGACGACGTCAAGACCGGCGTCATCACCTATCGGATCGCGGCCCATGCCGCCGATCTCGCCAAGGGCCATCCAGCGGCCAAGATCCGCGACGACGCGGTCTCGCGCGCCCGCTTCGACTTCCGCTGGGAGGACCAGTTCAACCTGGCGCTCGACCCCGATACGGCACGTTCCTTCCATGACGAGACCCTGCCGAAGGATGCCCACAAGGTCGCGCATTTCTGTTCGATGTGCGGGCCGAAATTCTGCTCGATGAAGATCACGCAGGATCTGCGCGCCGAAGTGCTGGCGATGGGCGAGAACGAACGCGCGGCGCTCGAGGGCATGGCGGAGAAATCGCAGGAATTCCTCGCCAAGGGCGGCAATCTCTACTTGCCGGCGGCGGAATGAGCGCGACGATGACCGCGGCCCGCCTCGACGCGACGGTCGTTGCAGGCGTGCTGGCGCGGGTGGCAGCGAGCCGCCCGCGGGTGCAATGCCTCACCAATACGGTGGCGCAGAACATTACGGCGAACATGCTGCTCGCCTTCGGCGCGATCCCGTCCATGGCGATCCATGTCGACGAGATCGCGGCAATGGCCGAGGGCGCCGGCGCGATCCTGATCAACATCGGCACGATCAATGCCGAGAGCGAACTCGCCATCCCGAAGCTGCTGGAGGTCGCGCGCGACCGACAGAAACCGCTGGTCTTCGATCCGGTCTTCGTCGAACTCTCGCCGCTGCGCCAGCGCGTGGCGCGCGAGGTCTTGCGCCTGCCGAACATCGTCGTGCGCGGCAACGCGACCGAGATGGCCGCGCTTGCTGCCGATCTCAAGACGGCGCGCGAGCGCAACCTCACGCTCGTCACCACCGGCAAGGTCGACCGGATCATGCGCGCAGGCGGCATGCTGTCCGTCTCCCATGGCCATCCGCTGATGACGAGGGTCACCGGGGTCGGCTGCGCAGCGGGCGCCCTGATCGCGGCATGCTGCGCGGTCGAGGGCGATCCGGCAGTCGCGGCCGCCGCCGCGCTGACCGCCTATGGCGTCGCCGGCGAGATTGCGGCAGAGACATCGCAAGGGCCCGGCAGCTTCGCCGTGCACCTGATCGACGCGCTGGCAGGGATGGACGAGGCCACGCTGCGCGAACGGATGGGAGAGCACGGGTGAGCGTTGATATCCGCCTTTACGGCATTGTCGATCCGCAGATCGCGGCCGGGCGCTCGCTGGCCGACCTGGCGCGTGCCGCGGTCGATGGCGGCGCCACCCTGATCCAGCTGCGCGCCAAGACCGAGACGACGCGCGAGATGGTGCGCGAGGCCCGGGCCATCCGCTCGGCCCTGCACGGCACAAGGGTGCCGCTGCTGATCAACGATCGCGTCGATGTCGCGCTCGCTTCCGGTGCCGACGGCGTCCATCTCGGCGCCGACGACATGAAGCCGAACGATGCCCGCCGCCTGCTCGGGCCCCGCGCCATCATCGGCGCGACGCTGAAGCATGAGGATGAACTCTCCGCATTGGCCTCGGCGAAGATCGACTATGCCTGCATCGGCGGTGTCTTCCAGACCTCGCACAAGGACAATGCCGGCTCCTCGCTCGGTCTCGACGGCTTCACGGCCCTGCGGCGCAAGGCTGCTGCCGCATTGGGGCCGCTCCCGGTCGGAGCCATCGCCGGCATCACGGCAATGAATGCGGCCTCGGTCATCGAGGCAGGGGCTGACGGCATTGCCGTGATCGGCGCGCTGTTCGTGCAGGACGATGTCGAGGCCGCCGCGCGCGCACTGCGCGCGGTGCTCGAGCGGCTGCTGCCGACGCCGCCAGAAGCTCCCGCATCCACCTGAACCGTCACGCGGCAATGCCGGGCGCGCAGCCCCGCCACGAGCGCCCGGCCCCTTGCTTCGCGCCCGTCGCTCGCCCATGAACGGCACGACATCGAGGGAGCGCTGCGTCATGACGAATTATGTGATCGAACCGCCCGCCATCAACGCGGTTCCGGTAGCGGGTGGCGGGCTCTTCCCCGTGCGCCGCATCTTCTGCGTCGGACGCAACTATGCCGAACATACCCGCGAAATGGGGGGCGATCCCGACCGCGAGGAGCCGTTCTTCTTCACCAAGCCCGCGGACGCAGTGGTGATCAACGGCACCGACATGCCCTATCCCAGCAAGACCAAGGACCTGCACCACGAGATGGAGCTGGTCGTCGCGATTGGCACCGGCGGGCGCGACATCCCGGTCTCCGAGGCGCTCTCGCATGTCTATGGCTATGCGGCCGGGCTCGATATGACCCGCCGCGACCTGCAGGGCGAAGCCAAGAAGACCGGCCGCCCCTGGGACATGGGCAAGGGCTTCGACCAGTCGGCCCCGATCGGGGAGATCGTGCCCGCGAGCCATAGCGGCCATCCCGCGGCCGGCAAGATCGAGCTCACGGTCAATGGCCGCGTGCGCCAGACCTCCGATCTCGCCAAGCTGATCTGGAGCGTGCCGGAGACGATCGCCTATCTTTCCGGCCTCGTCGCGCTGGCTCCCGGCGACCTGATCTTCACCGGCACGCCGGAAGGTGTCGCCGCCGTCGTCGAGGGCGACGTGCTGGAAGGCGCCATCGACGGCGTCGGCACCGTCCGCACCCGGATCGCCTGAAGAGACTTCGAGGAACCTGACCATGCAGCTGACCCCTGACGCCCGCGGCGTCTATCCCATTGCGCCGACCCCCTTCACGCCCGATGGCGCCATCGACTGGCCGAGCACCGACCGGCTCTTCGATTTCTACGCCGGCATCGGTTCTGACGGTATCACCGTGCTCGGCATCATGGGCGAGGCGCCGAAGCTCGAACCGGAAGAGTCCGTCGGGCTCGTCAAGCGCGCCGTCGCGAAGATGGGTGGCAAGCCGATCATCGTCGGCGTTTCGGCGCCGGGCTTTGCGGCTATGCGCTCGCTGGCGCGGCAGGTGATGGATCTCGGCGCCGGCGGCGTAATGATCGCCCCGCCGCCGAGCCTGCGCACCGACGACCAGATCGTCGGCTATTACGCCCAGGCCGTCGAGGCGATCGGCAGCGACATTCCCTTCGTCATCCAGGACTACCCGCTGACGCTCTCGGTGGTGATGACGCCGGCCGTGATCCGCCGCATCGTCCAGGACAACCCGTCCTGCGTAATGCTGAAGCACGAGGACTGGCCGGGACTCGAGAAGATCTCGACGCTGCGCAAGTTCCAGGCGGAAGGCAGCCTGCGCAAGATCGCGATCCTCACAGGCAATGGCGGGCTCTTCCTCGATTTCGAGATGGAGCGTGGGGCTGACGGCGCCAATACCGGCTATGCCTTCCCGGAATTGCTGATCGACGTCGTCCGCCTTTCCAGCGAAGGCAAGCGCGACGCGGCTCATGACATCTTCGACGCGCACCTCCCCCTGCTGCGCTACGAGCAGCAGCAGGGTGTCGGCCTTGCCGTCCGCAAATATACGATGATGAAGCGCGGCATCCTGGCCAGCGACGCCCAGCGCAAGCCGGGCGCCGGTCTGACGGCCGCGGCCAAGGCGGAAGTGGACTATCTGCTGACGCGGCTGGCAAAGCACGACCCGCGCGCCAGGTTCTGAAGGCCGGAATCGCGATGGCCCCCTCTCAACGAGAGGGGGCCATCGCCTTGTCTTCAAGCGCTCAGTGCGTGTGCTCGGCGGCTGCGCCCTTGGCGCCGATCCCCTCGACCTTGAACTCGACCTCCACCACACCAGCCTTCTCGAAGGTCAGCGTGCCCTTGACGCGCTCATCCTGCTTCAACGGCTGCTTCAGCTCCTGGAACATGATGTGGAAACCGCCGGGCTTCAGCTCGACCTTGGCGCCGGCCGGGATTTCGATACCTTTTTCAAGCTCGCGCATGGTCATCACGCCATTGGTGACCGCCATTTCATGGATCTCGCCGCGACCGGCGAAGGGCGCAGAGACCGCAATCAGCCGGTCGGGCGTCGAACCGGTATTCTCGATCGAAAGGTAGCCGCCGCCGACCTTGGCGCCGGCCGGCGTGGCGCGCGACCAGGGATGGCCGATCTTCAGCGGGCCAGCCTTGTAGTCATGGGCGAAGGCGGCGGCGCTCGCGAGTGTGAGCGCGATCGCGGCGAGGTAGTGAACGGGCTTGTTCATCAGCATGGTCCTGAAAGAGGTCGCGGCCATTCGCGAATGGCCGGAAATCCCGGCTTGCGGCGGCCTGTCCGGCTGGCCGCGAGACGAGAGGGAGAGACGAAACCGTGTTCAGGATGCGATCGGCGGCGCTCGCGATTGCGGCAGCCCGAGGACCGCGCCATGGATGGCATCCGTCCGAATGGGAACGGAGCGCTCCAGCGGGGCCGCAAGGCGCGCGCCCACCGGCTGAGGCGGTACAGGAGGGATCGCAAGGGCAGGATTGATCGGGCAGCCAATGCAATGCTGGACGCCATTCGCCGGCTCCGGAACCTCGGACGTGTCCGAGACGGACTGCCCGGAACACAGAACCGCACCTGCGAGCGCTGGATGAGCCGCAAAGGCTGACGCCGGCGCCAGGCCTGCCGCCAGAACGGCCAGCGCATAGACGGCCGCAAGCCAGGCTCCGAGGACGGAGCGGCGCAACGTCTCAAGCGGGGGACCAAGGGCCGACATGGCGCGACTTGGCCTCGTCACCTGCTCTCCGTCAAGCCGCGCTCTGTCGCAGGGGGAGGTCCGCGGGATGGTCGAGGAGAGATTTCTGCCCCCTCGGCAACGGCGCGCGAAAGATTCATTCCCTTTCATTCGTTTCTTTAAAAGAACGATCGGGTTGACAAAGAGGACACTTTCACCCAAATTGGCACTGTCGCTGGACATGGTTCGGCGGCCGCGGAGATTTGAGCGAGCAGCTTGCGCCGCGTCACCAAACGCTAAAGCGCCACGACCGGGTCGTGGGCTCCAGTGACGAGGAGATGAACATGACCGTTTCGACCTTGCGCCGGTCCGCTGCCACGATGCTGATGGCTGCCTGCTGTTGTCGATGCTGATCCTGCATTGAAAGACCGCCCGGGCTGACGCCGGGGCCTCTCCCAATCCGATCCGCCCAATCGAACGCCGCCCATGCGGCGGAGGTAAGCCATGACCCAGTCGCAGACCCAGCAAGCATTCATCATCGAAATCGGCGAGACCCAGGCCGGTCTCGTCAATCGCCGCAACGACGAACGCTTCTTCACCTTCATTTCCGCCTCGTCCGCCTTTCGCGCACTCGAGGGCCTCCGTTTCGCAACGCCAAGCGCTGCCGAGATCGCGGCCCGGCAACTCGCCGCCTCGCAGCGCCGTCCCGCGCTGCGGCTGGCGTCATAGCGGGGGCAGGCCGATGCCGCTGATCACGACCCTGAGCGCATTGCTGCGGGACTGGCTCGACCGGGCCCTTTCCACCGCGCTCGCACCATCTTCGACCCAGGAGCGAGTGGACGAAGACGAGAACACACGCCGCTCCATCCACGACGTGACGCTGGAACAGCTCGGCATCTCGCACTGGTCCTGCCACACGCTCCTCTGAGGTTATGATGAACGCTCTCGTGAAGCCCGACGCCTTCAGCGTCGGTGCCAACCCCGTTTTCAGTCCCGAGCCGGCGATCCGGTTCGAGAATGTCGGCAAAATCTTCTCCGGCCGCTCCGGGCAAGGCGCCGTGACTGCGCTCTCGGGTATCGATCTCACCGTGCCGCGCGGCGCAATTCTCGGGGTGATCGGCCGCTCCGGCGCCGGCAAGTCCACGCTGATCCGGCTGGTCAACGGTCTGGAGCGGGCGAGTTCCGGCCGCATCCTGATCGAGGACGAGGATGTCACAGGGCTGACCGAAGCCGGTTGGCGGGCGCGGCGCCGGACGATCGGCATGATCTTCCAGCACTTCAACCTGCTCTCGTCGCGCACCGTCTTCGACAATGTCGCGCTGCCGCTTGAAATTGCAGGCGCGCCCAGGGCCGAGATCGAACGCCAGGTCACGCGGCTGCTCGATCTCGTCGGCCTGTCCGACAAGCGCGAACGCTATCCGGCCGAACTCTCCGGCGGCCAGAAGCAGCGCGTCGGTATCGCCCGCGCGCTTTCGACCGAGCCGAAGGTGCTGCTCTGCGACGAGGCGACCTCGGCGCTGGACCCCGAGACCACACAGTCGATCCTCGGCCTGCTGAAGCGGGTCAACCGCGAGCTCGGCATCACCATCCTGCTGATCACCCACGAAATTCCGGTGATCAAGGAGATCTGCGACCGCGTTGCAGTGATCGAGGGCGGGCGGATCGTCGAGGAAGGCGAGACCTTTACCGTCTTCACCCAGCCCAAGCACCCGACCACCGCGCGCTTCGTCGAGACGGTGACCGGTGTCGAACTTCCCGCCCATCTCGCCGGCCGGGTCAGGCCGGAGGCACGTCCAGGCGACAGCGCCCTGCTGCGCATCACCTTCATCGGCGAGAATGCGACGGCCCCGGTGATCAGCCGGCTGAGCTCGATCGTCGGCGTCGATGTCAACATCCTCGCCGGACGGATCGATGCCATTGCGGGCCAGCCCTTTGGCAGCCTGCTCGTCTCGGTCACGGCCCATGAGCCGGAACTCGCTGCCGTGCTCGGCGCCCTGAAGAGCCTCGAACTCAAGGCGGAGGTTATCGGCCATGTCTCCTGAACTCATCCGCCTCATCGCCCAGGCGACCGCCGACACGCTGCTCATGGTTGCGGTCGCAGCCGGGATCGGTACGCTGATCGGCCTGCCCCTCGGCGTCTTCCTGGCGACCAGCAAACGTGGTGAGCTCTTCGCCGCGCCCGCCGTCAACGCCGTGCTCGGCGTGCTCGTCAACGCCACGCGCTCGACGCCCTTCATCATCCTCGTTGTCGCGATCATCCCTTTCACCCGGCTGCTCGCCGGCACCTCGATCGGCACCAATGCTGCCATGGTCCCGCTCACCGTCGCAGCCGCCCCCTTCATCGCGCGACTGATCGAAGGCGCCATCCGCGAAGTCGATCAGGGCCTGGTCGAGGCCGCGCGCGCCATGGGGGCGAGCCCGCTGCAGATCGTGCGCAAGGTCCTGGTGCCCGAAGCACTGCCGGCGATCACACTCGGACTGACGCTGGCCATCGTCAGCCTGATCGGCTTCTCGGCCATGGTCGGCGCCGTCGGTGGCGGCGGCCTCGGCGATCTCGGCATCCGCTACGGCTACCAGCGCTTCATGCCGGACGTGATGGCCGTCGTCGTCGCCGTGCTGATCGTCCTCGTCCAGACCGTGCAGAGCATCGGCGACCGGCTTGCCCGGCGCCTCAACAAGCGCCTGCGCCACGTCTGAGCCAATCCGTCCTCAACCGTTCAAACAGCCGCAAGGAAACATCATGTCGATCAATCTGACCCGCCGCGCCGCGCTTGCCGCCTCCGGCCTCGCCCTTCTCCTCTCGGTGCCAGCCCTGGCCCAGCAGAACCAGACGCTGCGCATCGGCGTCTCGCCCGGCCCGCATGCCGAGATCCTCGAGAAGGTGAAGCCGATCGCCGCCAAGAAGGGCCTCGACATCAAGATCGTCGAGTTCTCCGACTATGTCGTACCGAACCAGGCTCTGGATGCAGGCGAGCTGGAGGCCAACTCCTTCCAGCACCAGCCCTATCTCGACAACCAGGTGAAGGACCGCGGCTACAAGCTGGTCAGCGTCGGCCTGACCGTGAACTTCCCGCTCGGGATCTATTCGTCGAAGTACAAGAGCTGGGCCGAGATTCCCGATGGTGCGACCGTCGCCATCCAGAACGACCCGACCAATGGCGGCCGCTCGCTGCTGCTGCTGCAGGACAAGGGCGTGATCAAGCTGAAGGACGGCGTCGGCGTGAAGCCGAGCGTCGCCGACATCACCGCCAATCCGAAGAAGCTGAAGATCATCGAAATCGATGCGGCGCAGGCGCCGCGCTCGCTCGCCGATGTCGGGGCCGCCTCGATCAACACGAACTACGCCGTCGACGCCAAGATCGAGCCGACCTCGGCCATCCTGCGCGAAGACCCGAAGGGCCCCTATGTCAACGTCATCGCCGTGCGCGAGGCTGACAAGGACAAGCCCTGGGTCAAGACCCTGGTCGAAGCCTATCACTCACCCGAGATCAAGGCCTTCGTCACCGAGCGCTTCAAGGGCAACGTGCTCGCTGGCTGGTGATCTCAATCGTTCCTCCCACCTGGTCACGCGATACGGCCAGGCACCTGCCCCGGATGCGCAAGCATCCGGGGTTTTTCTTTGCAGGCAAGATGGGCCGGGCCTGCGGCGGCGCAGGCGGCTATGATGGCAGCAGGATTGTCGCGATCAGAGGAGGAGATCATGCGTTGCCTGCCGCTCGCCGCCTGCGCCCTCGCCTCACTGCCGGCCGCCGCCCAAACCGAACGGCTGGCGCGCCCTGAACTCGTGCTCAAGACAGTGGTTCCGGGAATGCCGACCGGTCCCCAGCAGGAAATCAGGGTGATGACCGCCATGATCAAGCCGGGAGACAGGACACCGTTCCATACGCACCGTTTCCCGGTGACGGTCCATGTCATCGAAGGCGCCTTCACCCTGGAAATGCAGGGGCGCACGGCCGTGACAGTGAAGGCCGGCGAATCGCTGGTCGAACCGCCGAACGTCAAGATGACCGGCTACAACCGCGGCAACGAGATGCTGAAAGTGGTGATCTTCTATGTCAGCGAGCCGGACACGCCGTTCCTGGATCCGGTTCGCTAGAAACCCGGCAACGTCAAATCGTCAGACCGGACCTTCCGGTCCGACGATCCAGCCATCTGTGTTTGCGTCGTCTTTCCCGAAAACCGCAATCCGCTTTTCGGGGCGGTGCCTGAGGCCCGCTGCCGGGCGATTGCGCGTGCCTTACCGCGAGATCTTGCCGAAGGCGAAGAACTGGGTCTCGCCGGAGGAATCGTCGACACCGTCATTGTCGGTGACAACGAAGAGATTGCCAGCCTTGTCGACAGCCATGCCCTCAACCTTGTCGAGCCCATAGCCGCCAGCCTTCATCAGATCCGGCGTGAGATCGCGCAGCGGCTTCTTCTCGACGGTCGGGATGGCGGCGGCGCCGATTGCGGCCGGCGTCAGACCCTTGACCGAGAAGGTGGCCAGCGTCTTCACCGCCTTGGCGCCGAAGAGATTGTCGCGCTCGATCACGGCAAAGGTCTCGTTGCCGAGATAGGTCAACTCGGAGAGGCCCATCCAGGCACCGGCGGCCGGAGCCGTCAGCGGGTAATGCAGCACGCCCCACTGCTTGCTGGCCGGCTTGTAGGACAGGATCTTGGTCTTGCCCTTGGGATCGTCCTTCCATTCGCGCTGCACGGCAAGCCAGACGGTCTCGTCCGCGCCCTCGCCGGTCACCGTCACGCCCTCGAAGCCGAAGCGCACGGCATGCTTGTCGAGCTCTTCGGGAAGGTGGATCTCCTCCTCGATCTCACCCTTTGCGGTCGCCCGCAGCAGGATATTGCGAGTCGGCTTGTCCTTGATCTCGGGATTGCCCTCCG
The DNA here is from genome assembly GCF_056396065.1 of Allobosea sp. 05T433. Taxonomy (NCBI): domain Bacteria; kingdom Pseudomonadati; phylum Pseudomonadota; class Alphaproteobacteria; order Hyphomicrobiales; family Alloboseaceae; genus Allobosea; species Allobosea sp. 05T433. Next base: position 104,384 of record NZ_JBFTKS010000009.1, read on the forward strand.
AAGCCAGCCAGAAGCCGCCATTGGCGCGGGTCGCGATCCCTTCCAGGTCATAGGAGGCGGGCTTGCCACCCTTGGTCACCGTCAGGCCGGCGACGATCCTGGCCGGCTTCTGCGTGGCGTCGATCTCGAGGATGCGGGACGGCGTATAGGCGCTGTCGGTCACGGCAAAGAGGCGGCCAGCTGTGCTGCCATGGGCGGCAAGTCCGGACAGCGCGCCCCAGCCGATCGGCAGACCCTCATGATCCTGCGAGACGATCGTCGGATAGGCGGCGGGGCCTTCGTTGCGCTCATAGATGGTCACTGCGGAACGGGCGCCACCCTTCTCGCCGACATCGGTCTCGGAGGCCGACACAAGGAGATTGCGCTGCGGGATGGCAAGCAGGCCTTCCGGACCGATGCCACCCGGCAGGGCCTGGAGGTAACGCGGTGCTTTCCCGGCGCCCTCGTCCTTGAAGACCAATACGAGCGAGGCGCGCTCCAGGCCGACGAAGATCAGCTTGTCATTGCCGTAGGTGCCGACCTCGATCCCTTCCGGTTCGCTGCCCTTGGCGGCCGAGCGCTTTTCCGGATAATGGCCGTGACGCATGGCGATATGGTCGACCATCGCAGCCGAATCGAACTCGATCGTGCCGTCCTTGCGGAAGATGGTGAAGCCGCGCGAGCCACCCTTCCAATCGCCTTCATTGGCGGTGACGAAGCGCTCGGTGTCGATCCAGCGCACCGCGTCCGGCTCGCGGGCGACGCCCTTGAGTTCCTCGACCGGCTTGATTTCGCCGTCGCGGGTCTTGTCGATGTTCTTCAGATCGACGGTGCCGGCGGAGAAATGGGTGACGATCTTGCCGGTCTTGGTATCGATGATGGCGAGGTGGTTGTTCTCCTGCAACGTCACCACGGCGAGGCCGTCCTGGTTGACGTCAACGAATTCCGGTTCGGGGTCGGTCGGCTCGATGGCGGCGATGCCCGTCAGGTCGATCACCTGGCGCGAGGCGCAATCGGCGCCGCCATCCTTGATGCCGACCAGGGTCAGGTTGCCGGCGGGCAGCTGCGGCAGCGCACCTTTGTTCAGCTTCTCGTCGCGCTCGTTCTCGATGACGATGGCGATCTTGCCCTTGTCCTTGGTCAGCGTAATCGAATCCGGCTGGCCGCCGAGCTCGCATTTGGCAACGACCTGCCGCGCCTTGAGATCGACCGTGGCAAGGTGCCCGGCGGGCTCCTTGAAATTGTCGCCGGAGGTGACGACCACGACGAAGGCCTTGTCGCCAAGGATCACGACCGAGGTCGGTTCGCCCTCGAGCGGAATGAAACCTGCCGGCTTCGGAGCGGAGGCCGTCGTGATGTCGATCAGGCCGAGGGCCTTCTGCTCGGCATCGGTATAGGCCAGGAGCGTTCCCGCTTCGTTGGCCGCGATGATCTCCGACACCGTCTTTTTGGACGCGTCGCGATCGGGCGGCAGGTTGAGCGGCACGGAGAAGGTCGCGACACGGTTGAACATCGGCTCGGCCAGAGCCGTGCCGCCAAGCAGGACCGAGGCGAGAGCCGCGAGAACGAGTGAGGTGCGCATGGGGCGGTCCTGTTCCGTTGGGGCAAGAAACTGTGCAGGCCGCATCAGCTATTGAGTGCGGACGACAGTTTCGTGACGCTTTCCCCGATCGGAGCCCGCGCTCCCCCATTGGGCCGCGAACAAGACGCCCACGCCACAAGATGGCTTTGCGAAAACAGCTCGACGCCCTCCGGCGGCGGCCGGAAGGCGTCGAGTTGGAGATGCCTGCTGCTTACGTTCAGGCGGCGACGGCGGTCGAGCGCTTGAAGCCGATGATCTCGAGTTCTGTGACGATCGCGACCGCTGCAGCCTGTGCCAGCACGAAGGCGATGCCGAGCCCGGTCGGCACAAACCATCCGGCAACCAGGATCAGGATGCTGTCGGCGATCCAGAGGAGGTTGATGCCAATCACCGCGTAGACGGCGAGCCGCGGCAGGGTCTCGCGACTGGAGAGGAGGGCCAGCAGCGCGGCGCAGGGGAGCAGCACCAGGCCGGCGCCGCGGAGGAAAGCCTCGGGGAAGCCGAGCAATCCGGTGAGCGGCGCAGCAGCGAAGGCGAGCAGCAGACCGGTGGCGGCGCAGGCAGCGGCATCGAGAGCAAGGGCATTGCGGAGGAAGCGCGAGGACTGGATCGAGGACATGGCGTGGTCTCCTGGGTGTGAGTCCGTTCCGGCGGCCGGCCCGGGCTGTTGATGTTGGAGCCATGCTGACGCTGTCGTGTCGGCCCGTCGATTAAGCGAGAGGTAATTGGAACGAACCGACAGCCCGGATAGGTTTCTCGCCATGAACAAGCATCATCAACCCACCGTCGGTCACCTCATCCGCGACTGGCGCCAGCTGCGCCGGCTGAGCCAACTCGACCTCGCGCTGGAAGCGGAGATCTCCCAGAAGCATCTCAGCTTCATCGAGAGCGGCCGCTCGGCGCCGAGTCGCGACATGGTTCTGCACCTGGCGGAGTATCTCGCCGTGCCGCTGCGCGAGCGTAACGCCCTGCTGCTGGCCGCGGGCTATGCCCCGGTCTATCTCGAACGGTCGCTGGAGGATCCGAGCTTGCAGGCAGCCAAGTCGGCGATCGATCTCGTGCTGAAGGGGCACGAGCCCTATCCGGCCGTCGCGGTCGACCGGCATTGGACGTTGCTTGCCGCGAATGCCGCGGTGACGCCTCTCCTCGGCCTTGTCGCGGATGCCGAGCTGCTGCGCCCACCCGTCAACGTGCTGAGGCTCAGCCTGCATCCGAGCGGGCTCGCACCCTTCATCGTCAATCTCGCGGAATGGCGAAGCCATCTGATCGCAAGGCTGAGGCAGCAGATCAGGGCGACGGCCGATCCGATCCTGGCCGATCTCCTCGTCGAGCTGCTGACCTATCCGGCGCCACTTCAGCCCGCTCGCAAGGGCCACGCGCCGGAACCCGAGGCGGAAGCTGCGATCGTCGTGCCGATGCAGCTGAAGGTCGGCGAGCAGGTGCTCTCCCTGATTTCGACGACAACCGTCTTCGGCACGCCGGTCGACATCACGCTGTCGGAACTGGCGCTGGAAACCTTCTTTCCGGCCGATGCGGCGACCGCCGAGGCGCTGCGGGCGATGGCAATCGCATCCGCGGACCGGTCCGGAGCAGCTTGAACTTTTCCGGGAACCTTTGCCCGTTCCAGCCGTTTCCTCAGCACAAGTCGCTGATACGACATGCGTTTTTTAACAGAGGAACAGGACCCATGGGCAGCACCGCGGACAAGATCAAGGGCATGGCCAACGAGGCCGCCGGCAACGTCAAGCAGGGCGTCGGCAAGGCGATGAACAAGCCGGGGCTTCAGGCCGAAGGGATTGCGCAGGAGCGCAAGGGCGAGGCCCAGCAGGCCGTTGGCAAAGCTAAGGATGCGGTCAAGAAAGTGATCGACAAGGCCTGATCTGCATCAGGCCGGCGATCTGAAAGGCGGGTGCCCCGGACGGGTCGCCCGCCTTTTCAATTGCGGGGCCCGCGCTCAGGCCGCGCCGCCGCTCATGCCGCCCAGGAACTCCTTGACGCGACCGAAGAAGCCGGCGGTTTCCGGGTGGGTTGCGCCTGAGCATTCGCGCTCGAATTCGAGCAGCAATTCGCGCTGACGCGCCGTCAGCTTCTGCGGCGTCTCGACCACGACCTCGATATAGAGATCCCCGACCTCGCGCGAGCGCAGCACGCTCATGCCCTTGCCCTTGAGCCGGAACTGCTTGCCGTTCTGCGTGCCCTCGGGAATCTTGACGCGTGCCTTCTCGCCCGTCAGCGTCGGGACTTCGATCTCGCCGCCGAGAGCAGCCGAGGTGAGGCCAAGCGGCACCCGGCAGAACAGATCGGCCCCGTCGCGCTGGAAGATCGCGTGCGGCTTGATCGACAGGAAGATGTAGAGGTCGCCCGCCGGCCCGCCGCGCAGGCCAGCCTCGCCCTCACCGGCAAGCCGGATGCGTGTGCCATCCTCGACGCCGGCCGGAATGTTGACCGACAGCGTGCGCTCGCGAGTGACGCGCCCGGCGCCCGAGCAGTTCTTGCAGGGGTCGTCGATGACTTCGCCGCGCCCGTTGCAGGTCGGGCAGGTGCGCTCCACCGAGAAGAAGCCCTGATTGGCGCGCACGCGGCCATGGCCGCCGCAGGTCGGGCACTGGCGCGACGTCGAGCCCGGCTTGGCGCCGGTCCCGGAGCAGGATTCGCAGGCAATCGAGGTCGGCACGCGGATCGAGGCGCTTTTGCCGGCGAAGGCGTCCTCCAGCCCGATTTCGAGATTGTAGCGGAGATCGGCACCGCGCTCGCGGCCATTGGCACCGCGCGGTCCACCGCGGCCCCGCGCATCGCCGAAGAAGGAATCGAAGATGTCCGACATGAAGTCGGAGAAATCGGCCCCGCCGCCGGCACCACCGCCGCCATTCTCGAAGGCCTGGTGGCCGTAGCGGTCATAGGCGCCGCGCTTCTGGCCGTCGGCCAGGACCTGATAGGCCTCGTTCAGCTCCTTGAACTTGGCCTCGGCCCCCTTGTCGCCGGGATGGCGATCGGGATGGCATTGCATCGCGAGCTTGCGGAAAGCACTCTTGAGCTCCGCCTCGTTAGCCGTCTTCGAGACGCCGAGGATCTCGTAGTAGTCGCGTTTGGACATCAAACAGCCACCCCTTCGTTCTTCTCGGCATCATGGCCGGGGGAACCCGGCCATGTTCGTCAGAAGAACGACATTTCCCTTGCAAGAGGCCCTTCCCGAACGAGATGGCCGGGGCGAGCCCGGCCAGGTCGTCGTGGAGAGGTCAGAGCGCGATCAGGCGCTCTTCTTCTTGTCGTTCTTGTCGTCGCTGACATCCTTGAAGTCGGCGTCGATGACGTCGTCCTTCTTGGCGTCGGCATGCTCTTCGCCGCCTTCAGCCGTGGCACCCTCGGCCTGGCTCGCCGCATACATGGCTTCACCGAGCTTCATCGAGGCCTGCATCAGGTCGGTCGTGCGCGAGGTGATCGCCTCGACATTCTCTTCGGCCAGCGCGGCCTTGAGCGCGTCCAGTGCGGTCTCGATCGCTGACTTGTCGGCGGCAGAAACCTTGTCGCCATAGTCCTTCAGCGACTTCTCGGTGGAGTGCACCAGGCTCTCGCCCTGGTTCTTGGCTTCCACCAGCTCGCGACGCTTCTTGTCCTCGGCGGCATTCGCCTCGGCGTCCTTCACCATCTTCTGGATGTCGGCCTCGGAGAGACCACCGGAAGCCTGGATGCGGATCTGCTGCTCCTTGTTGGTGGCCTTGTCCTTCGCCGTCACCGAGACGATGCCGTTGGCGTCGATGTCGAAGGTCACCTCGATCTGCGGCATGCCGCGCGGCGCCGGCGGGATGCCCATCAGGTCGAACTGGCCGAGCATCTTGTTGTCGGCAGCCATCTCGCGCTCGCCCTGGAAGACCCGGATCGTCACCGCGCCCTGGTTGTCCTCGGCGGTCGAAAAGACCTGGCTCTTCTTGGTCGGGATCGTGGTGTTGCGGTCGATCAGGCGGGTGAACACGCCGCCGAGCGTCTCGATGCCGAGCGAGAGCGGGGTCACGTCGAGCAGCAGCACGTCCTTGACGTCGCCCTGCAGCACGCCGGCCTGGATCGCGGCGCCAATGGCGACGACCTCGTCCGGATTGACGCCCTTATGCGGCTCCTTGCCGAAGAACTGCTTCACCACCTCCTGGACCTTCGGCATGCGGGTCATGCCGCCGACGAGAACGACCTCGTCGATCTGGCCCGCCGAAAGACCGGCATCCTTGAGCGCCTTGCGGCAGGGCTCGATGGTGCGCTGGATCAGATCGTCGACCAGGCTCTCGAACTTGGCGCGCGAGAGCTTGATGGCGAGGTGCTTCGGCCCGGAGGCGTCGGCAGTGATGTAGGGCAGGTTGATTTCGGTCTGCGCGGCGCTGGAAAGCTCGATCTTGGCCTTCTCGGCAGCTTCCTTCAGGCGCTGCAGGGCGAGCTTGTCCTTCTTCAGGTCGATGCCCTGCTCGCGCTTGAACTCGTCCGCAAGGTACTCGACCAGGCGCATGTCGAAGTCTTCGCCACCCAGGAAGGTGTCGCCATTGGTCGACTTCACCTCGAAGACGCCGTCGCCGATCTCGAGGATCGAGACGTCGAAGGTGCCGCCGCCGAGGTCATAGACCGCGATCGTGCCGGTGGTCTTCTTGTCCAGGCCATAGGCGAGCGCAGCCGCGGTCGGCTCGTTGATGATACGCAGCACCTCGAGGCCGGCGATGCGACCGGCATCCTTCGTGGCCTGACGCTGGGCGTCGTTGAAATAGGCGGGAACGGTGATGACCGCCTGCGTGACCGGCTGCCCGAGATAGGCCTCGGCGGTCTCCTTCATCTTGGTCAGGGTGAAGGCGGAAATCTGCGAGGGCGAATAGTCCTTGCCGTCAGCCTCGACCCAGGCATCGCCCGTCGGGGCCTTCTTGATCCGGTAAGGGACAAGATTCATGTCCTTCTTCGTCATCGGATCCTCAAAGGTCCGACCGATCAGGCGCTTGATGGCGAAGAAAGTGCGCTCCGGATTGGTGACGGCCTGACGCTTGGCCGGCTGGCCGACAAGCCGCTCGCCGTCATCGGTAATGGCGACGATGGAGGGCGTGGTGCGCGCGCCCTCGGAATTCTCGATAACCTTCGGTGTAGTGCCTTCCATCACGGCAACGCAGGAGTTCGTCGTGCCGAGGTCGATACCAATAACTTTACCCATGGACGGGATCCCTTTCGATTAGCAGATCGCCGACCGGCKACGCATTTCGCACCGCCTGCCGGCCCATGGACCGGCCCGCCCCCGCCTTACGCGGCAAACGGAACCGGCATTCCACGTTTCGCGGTCGTCAAACCGCCTCTTGGCGGCGTATATAGTGAGGGTGTTCCCGCCCTTGCAAGACACGGAGCCGGATTAAGAATCGGCAACCGCGCGCGTCACGCGGGGAGACGTCGCGGCCGCATCATTGCCAAGCAGTGTTGCGCCAATGCTCTTGCACGCGTTCGCTCGCCAATTCATGCAGAAGATTGCGTTTACCATTTCACGGCACCCGATGCTGACCAGACCCGGCCGCATAGCCCTCAAGATCTTCGCGATGCTGGCTGCAGCCGGTTCGGGTGGGCTTGCCCAGGCTCAGCCGATGCAATTGCCGGGCGCGCAACCCTTCAATCCGCCGGGCGCACATCAGGCGGCGCCCCCCGGCACGGGCGGACCGGCCAAGCCGCACACCCCGTCGATGCCGGCCATCAAGCTGCCGACCGAGGAAGGGATCATCGGCCGCGTGCTCCGGCAGAATGGCGGCGCCGGCGAAGCGGTCTTCGAGAAGACACCGACCGGCTTTGGCCTCAAGCTCAACGCTGCCGGCTTCCAGCCCGGCAACCTGACCGAGCCCTGTGCCATTTCCTTCGGCGATACGCCGCTGCCGGTGACATCGCTCGGCAAGCCGGCCGGTGTGCCACGCTACAAGCTGGAGGCCTCGGCCTGCCCGATCGTGTTCGATGTCCTGGAGGGCGCCTTTCTGGTGGTCGAGCCGGAGCAACCCTGCGTGATCGAGGCAGCCGCCTGCCGGATCGATCCGCGAGGCCTCTGGGGCCCTGATGCACGCACCCTCTCGGCGCGGGCCAAGGAGATCGAATCCGAACGCGGCAGGGCGGAGCGCGCGGTGCGCGAGGGCTTTCGCGCGCTTGCAGCCAAGGGCGATCTCAGCACGCAGCGCAGCATCGCGCGGGAACAGGCCGGGTTCACCTCCGAGCGTGAGCTGACCTGCCGTGATTTCCAGCGCGAAGGCTCGCTCGGTTTCTGCGCCGCGCGCATCACAGAGGCCAAGGCTGCCGCAATCCGTGCCCGCCTCGGCCTGCCCGAACCCAAGCCCGAACGGCCCAAGCCGGCGCGACCGGCCGTGGCCCGCCCGGTCGCGCCGGCGGTTGCCGTTCCGACCCAGTAAGCCCGGCCCTTACACTTTCGGCAGGTCCGGAACCTTGTAGGCCGTGGTCGCCTTGATCCGTTCCATCGCGAAGCGGGAGGTGACGTTCTTCAGCGGAATCGTCTCGATCAGCCGCTTATAGAACCCGTCATAGGCCGCCATGTCGGCAACCACCACGCGCAGCATGTAGTCGACATCGCCGGCCATCCGGTAGAACTCCATGACCTCCGGCATCGACGCGACCATCTGCGCGAATTTTTCCAGCCAGGGACCGGAATGGTCGGCGGTCTCGATCTGGACGAAGACCGTGAGCCCGAGTCCGATCTTCTCCGGCGCCACCAGCGCGACACGCTTGGTGATGACGCCCGTCGCCTCCAGCCGCTGAATCCGCTTCCAGCAGGGGGTCTGCGAGAGGCCGACGCGATCGGCCAGCTCGGCGATCGAGATGTTCGCATCACCTTGCAGGACAGTCAGGATTTTCCGGTCGATCGCATCCATTCTCTCAGCCCATCAATTGGAGAACTAATTTCCTATTGAATTGGGAATCTAGAGAAAAATCATCTTTTCGATGCCCGCATCTTGCTTTCAGATAGAAAATCCTTTTCTCAATCTGTCAACCGGCGTTCTCGCCGGACCGATTTTCACGAAGGATGGATCGATGGATCGCCGCCATTTTCTGCTCGCCGGCTCTTCGCTTCTCGCGAGCACTCCCCTTGCCGGCGCTGCATGGGCCCAGAGCGGCGTGACAGCCCGTGTCGGCTACATCCCGGTCATCGGCACGGCGCCCGTCTTCGTTGCCAATGGCGAAGGCTGGCTCAAGGAGGCCGGCATCAATGCCGCCTTCACGGTTTTCGAATCCGGTCCGAACATGATCCAGGCCCTGGCCTCGGGCACGATCGACCTCTATGTCGCGGGTATCGCGCCACTTGCCGTCGCCCGCTCGCGCGGCGTCGACATTCGCGTCGTGGCCGCAACTGCGATTGCCGAGAACGTCTTCGTGGCAGCTCCCGCGCTCGCCAAGTTCTTTACGTCCGGCACCGCACCGGCTGCGGCCTTCGAGGCGCATAGGGCCGCCACCGGAAAACCGGCCCGGCTTGCGACCCAGCCCGCCGGCTCGGTGCCCAACACCACCCTGCAATATTGGCTCTGGGAGGTCGCCAAGGCCGACAAGGCCGATGTCGAGGTCGTGCCCATGGGCATCGACGCGACACAGCAGGCCGTGCTCGCTGCAGCTGTCGAGGGCGCGATCGTGCGCGAGCCGGCGCTGTCGATCATCCAGACCCGCAATCCCGGCATCAAGCTGATTGCCGGCGGCGAGGAGCTGTTCCCCGGCCAGCCCGGGACCGTGGTCGCAGCATCAGGCGATTTCGTGACCAAGAATCCGGACGCCGTGCAGAAGCTGGTGACGAGCCTGGTGCGTGCCGCCGCTCTGATCGCCAAGGACCCCGACAAGGCTGCCCCGCATGTCGGCGCCGCGCTTGGCAAGGGCATCGTCGACCCGGCCCTGATCCGACAGGCGCTGACCTCGCCCGCCAGCAAGTTCCAGATCGATCCGCGCGTCATCATCGAGCCGTCGCGTGCCATGCAGGCCTATCAGGTCAAGCTCGGCTCGCTCGAGAAGGAACTGCCTTTCGACGGCCTGTTCGAGACCCAGTATTACGAGCGCGCCATCAAAACCCTCTGACAGAATCCGGCGGCTGATCTTGACCTCGCTCAGGGCTCCGGCCCTCGCCTTTGCAGGCCTCCTCGCCTTCCTGCTGCTCTGGGAGGCGATCCCTCATTTCGGGCTGGTGAACCCAGCCTTCCTGCCTGGCCCGTCTGCCTTGCCGAAGGCATTCTGGCGCGAAGTGACCTCGGGCGCGTGGTTGTCGGCGATCGGCGGCTCGCTCGGCCATTATTTCACGGGCCTCATCGTCGGCGCCGGCCTCGGCATTGCCACTGGCGTGCTCGTCGGCATGTCGCGCACCGCGGACGAAGCCACGGCCTGGGTCGTGCGCGTGCTTCGGCCGATTCCCGGCCTCGCCTGGGTGCCCTTCGCCATCATCTGGTTCGGGGTCAATCCCTCGGCGGCGGTCTTCATCATCGCCATCGGCGTGTTCTGGATCGTCTTCTTTGCGGCACAGGGCGCGATCCGCGGCGTCGATCGTGACCTGATCGAGGTCGCGGATGCGTTTGGTTTCCGATCGGCCTGGCAGCGTCTGAGCAAGATCCTGCTGCCGGCCGCAATGCCCGGCATTCTGGTCGGCGTCCGCACCGCGCTTGGCCAGGCCTGGATGGCGGTGGTCGCCGCCGAGATCTTTGGTGTCGCCGGCGTCGGGCAGCGCATGATGCAGGCCTCCAGCCTGCTCGCGACCGACATCGTGGTGATCTACATGCTGACCATGGCCGCGCTTTACGGCCTGCTCGACACCGCCTTCGTCGCTTTCCAGGGATGGGTGCTGCGATGGAAAGCGTGATCGACATCAAGGCCCTGTCGCTGACCTTCACCCGCGACGGGGAAGCGACCGAGGTGCTGCACAAGCTTGACCTCCAGGTCGCGCGCGGCGAATTCCTCGCCATTGTCGGCCCATCCGGCGTCGGCAAGTCGACCCTGCTGCGCGTCATCGCCGGGCTCGCCAAACCGAGCGGCGGCGAGGTCATCTTCCATGCCAGGGACCGGACCCGCCGGCCGGTCGCGCTGGTCTTCCAGGATTCGCGCCTGCTGCCCTGGCGCAAGGTGATCTCCAATGTCGGCTTTGGGCTCGAGGGGCGGGCCTCGCGCCCTGCGCGGCTCAAGCAGGCTCAGGAGATGCTCGATCTCGTGGGGCTCGGTCAGCTCGCACAGCGCTGGCCCCACCAGCTCTCGGGCGGCCAGCGCCAACGCGTTTCGCTGGCGCGCGCGCTCGCGGTCGAGCCGGAAATCCTGCTGATGGACGAGCCCTTCTCGGCACTGGACGCACTGACGCGCGAAACCCTGCAGGACGAGCTGATCCGCGTCTGGCAAAGCACCGGCAAGACCGTGCTCTTCGTCACACACGACATCGACGAGGCTGCCTATCTCGCCGACCGCGTCGTCGTGCTCTCGGGCGCACCCGGCCAGATCATCGCCGAGCATCGGATCGCCGCTCCGCGCCCGCGCCGCCGCGGGGCCGCCGCCGAGACCGAGATCGTGCGGGCCGTGCGCCGCGGACTTGGCGCCGATATCGTCGCGGATGGCGCAGCGATCTGATCGCCGGTCACACCACGTCGTGATTCCAGCCGACGCGCAGCGCAGCCTCGGACACCCTCCCGGGCGCCGGGAGCGATGATCGCGTCCGGAACGGCGGCGCTGCGCGGCTCGTCCGGAATGGTGACGCTCCCGTGCGCGGGGCGACATCATAGCGCGGGGCATCCTTGCGCCTGACGCCCGAAGAAGGCCCTGCTCACGCGCTATCACCGGCTTGTCATTGGCGCGCAGCGCCAATCTGGGGCAGGTGAGCTGAGGCCTTTACGATTTGATGACGGAAAACATGGTCGAGCGCATTACAAACGGCTTGCTGCGGCGGGGCCTTCTCATCCTCGCACTGCTCCTGCCCGGCGCCGCCCTTGCCGCCGAATCTGCTGCGGTCACCAGCCCCCGCGTCACTGCGACCCTGCTCTCCAGCCGCGACGTCGTTGCGCCCGGCGAGCGCTTCCAGGTCGCGCTCAGCCAGAAGATCGCCAAGGGCTGGCACACATACTGGGCCAATCCCGGCGATTCCGGCGAACCGACGCGGATCGAGTGGACATTGCCCGCAGGCTTCAGCGTCGGTGCGATCCAATGGCCGGCGCCGAAGGCGCTCCCGGTCGAGCCGCTCGTCAATTTCGGCTTCGGCGATGCCGTGCTGCTGCCGGTGGAGATCACCGTTCCCGAAGGCGCACAGCCGGGCGAGCGCCTTGCCCTCAAGGCGAACGCGACCTGGCTGGTCTGCGAAAAAATCTGCATCCCCGAGGAAGGCTCCTTCACGCTCGACCTCAAGGTCGGCCCGGCCCCGGTCGCCGATGAGGCGGCACAGTCGCGGATCGATGCGGCCCGCGCCGCGCTGCCGCAACCTGCCGATTTCCGGGCGAAGCTGACCCAGGACGGCGATGCGCTCGCCCTCGCGCTGCCGGGCCTCGGGCAGCCCGTCGAGGAGCTGCGCTACTTCCCGCTGCTCGAGACCTTGATCGAGCACGCAGCCCCGCAGACCGCGACGAACACTGCCGCCGGCACGGTCTTGCAACTTGCCCGCTCCAGCTCGTTCAAGGTCGGCGAGACCGAGCTCAGCGGGGTCATCACCTATCGCGAGGCCGGCGTGCCGCGCGCGCTGAGCCTGATGGCCGATGTCGAGCCTGCGCTGGTCAATTCCACCACGGCGCCGCAAGCGGCCCAGGCCCCGGCCGTGGTGCGCGTCGCCGCAGCGCCCGAAAGCAACCTGACGCTCTGGGCGGCACTGGCCTTCGCCTTCGCCGGCGGCCTGATCCTCAACCTGATGCCCTGCGTGCTGCCGGTGCTGTTCATCAAGGCGCTCGGCTTCGCGCAGGCCGCGCAGGCGAGCCGCGCCGAGGTGCGCGAGCAGGGTCTGCTTTTCCTTTGCGGCGTCCTTACCAGCTTCATCATCCTTGCCGGCGCGGTGATCGCGCTGGCAGCGCTCGGCACCAGCATCGGCTGGGGGTTCCAGCTGCAATCGCCGCCCGTCGTGATCGCGCTGGCGGTCATCATGGTGCTGATCGGCCTCAACCTGCTCGGCGCATTCGAAATCGGCGGCTCCGTCCAGGGTGCCGGACATGGGCTTGCCTCCAGCGGCGGACGCTTGGGCGCCTTCATGACCGGGGCGCTCGCCGTCATCGTCGCGACGCCGTGCACCGCCCCCTTCATGGGCGCGGCGATGGGATATGCCGTGACGCAACCGCCGCAGATCGCGCTTGCGGTCTTCCTGGCGCTGGCGCTCGGCTTTGCCGCGCCGGTGGTCCTCCTGTCCTTCGCTCCCGGCTGGCTGCGTCTGCTGCCCAAGCCCGGCCGCTGGATGGTCATCCTCAAGCAGGCCTTTGCCTTCCCGATGTTCGCGACTGCGACCTGGCTGGTCTGGGTCGCCTCCGTCCAGGCCGGCCCCGGCGGCGTGCTTGCCGCTCTGGCTGCGATCCTCGCCGCCGGCTTCCTCGTCTGGCTGCTCGGCCTCGGCCGCAGTGCTGGCGGGCGGACCCGAGTCGCCCTGTCGGCTCTCGCCCTGTTCGTCGCCGTCAGCGCCGGGGCCTTCGTGCTGCAGAGTGCCGTTCCAAGCGCGACGGACGCAGCACGGGCCGGCGACATCGAGCCCTGGTCTCCCGAGCGCGTCGCCGCGCTGCAAGCGGAAGGGCGTCCCGTTTTCGTCAACTTCACCGCGGCCTGGTGCATCACCTGCCTTGCCAATGAGCGGGTCGCGCTGGTCCGGCAGGAGGTCAAGGACACCTTTGCCAAGCTGAACGTCGCCTATCTCAAGGCCGACTGGACCAACCGCAATGCCACCATCGCAGCCGCACTTGCCGAGCACGGCCGGGCCGGCGTGCCGCTCTACCTGTTCTATCCCGGCACGAAGGGCGCGCCGCCCGAAATCCTGCCGCAACTCCTGACGACCGACATGCTGGTCGAGGCCGCCGGCCGTGCCGCCGGCAAAGAGGCGAGGACCGCGCAGAACCGACCCTGATCCTGGGAAGACGGAGGCAGACATGACAGCTGTGACACGTCAGAGGTTCATCGCAGGCTTGGTCCTTGCGGGCCTCACCCTCGCAGCGGCCCCGGCGCTCGCGCAGAGCGGCCCGCGGATCGGTGCGCCGGCCCCCGCCTTCTCGGCGCTCGATGTCGACGGCCGGACCCGGTCGCTCCCGGAATTCGCGGGCAAGACCGTGATCCTGGAATGGACCAATCACGACTGCCCCTATGTCCGCAAACACTACAACAGCGGCACCATGCAGAGCCTGCAGCGCGATATGACGAAGGAAGGCATCGTCTGGCTGAGCGTCGTCTCCTCACCGCCGGGTGAGCAGGGCTATGTCACGGCCGCCCAGGCCAAGGGGCTGACCGCCTCGCGCAACGCCGCCCCCAGCGACCTGTTGCTCGACCCCAAGGGCACCATGGGCCGCGCCTATCGCGCGCAGACCACGCCGCATCTGTACATCATCGATGGCAAGGGCACGCTGGTCTATGCGGGCGCGATCGACGACAAGCCCTCGGCCAGCGCCGCCAGCCTGAACGGCGCCAAGAGCTATGTGCGCCAGGCAGTCGCCGAAATGAAGGCCGGCAAACCGATCTCAGAAGCCACAACCAAGGCCTATGGCTGCGCGATCAAGCTCGCCCCGCTGAACTGACAGCAGCGAGCGCCGCCTCCGCACTGTCGCGGTGCCGCCGATCCACCTATGTCGAGGTCAGCGCGGCATGGTGCCTGATCGGCCGCATCGACGATCGGATCCCTGGTCCGGCCGGCGCTTAGGGCGTCTCCTTGAGCGTCGCCTATCTCGCGACCAGCTGGACCAGCCCCAAGACAAAGCTCCATCCGGGCCGGGAAACGTCGTCACGTACGAGCCGGAAGCCGAGATTGCTCGGAGGCGTGCCGGATGCGCAGCCGCCGGCGCGCGCATCGCGAACGAAATCCGCCATGTAGGCCCGATGGCGGCCCTCAACGACGCGAACCCCGCAATTGGCCAGGACAGCCGTCCTTGCCCCCGTAGCAGCGACGGCGATGCGCTGAAAACAGGTGTCGGTCCATTCCCAGACATTGCCGGCCAAATCGAGAAGGCCATTCTCGTTCGCGCCGAAACTTCCAATCGGTTGTGGCGCCTTTGCGACTGTCGTCACGCGGCTCGCGTCCCTGTCATAGATCGCAAGCGCTCGCTGGCCGGGGTCGCCGCCACTGAGGTTTTCCGGCAGGGCGTCGTCGTGGAATCGGCTCGCGGCTGCATAGGCCCACTCGCCGTCCGTCGGTAGCCGGAACGTCGCCCCCGTCTCGCGTGACAACCAGGACGCATAGGCCTGAGTATCCCGCCAGCTCACTCCGACGACGGGACGGTCAACGGCAGCAGCGTCGGTGCCCGCCATCGGGCACGCTCGGGCTTTGACGCAGCGCAGATAATCCGCGACCGTGACCTGATTTTTCATCACAGCCAGCGGCCTGTCGACAGCAACCGCCACAATCGGCGCGATGATCGGCTTCCCGTCCCGCAAGAACTCGCCGCTGGCACGGTAACGGAATGTACCGGACCGCAGTTCCACGAGCTCCGGGAACGGCGCACGTGCTGTCGCCGATCCGGTGCCATATCCCGGCGCAAGGGCCGAGATCGCGATGGGCGCCAGCGCCGCGCTGGCCAGGGCCATGAGTTTGAACGCGGACAGCATGATGCCTCCCGAGGCGGCCGTCCGACGGCCCTAGGCGGGTGATGGTCAGATCATTTATGCGCGACGTTGCTCACAATCGGTTCGGGCGCCTTTACCTGGGTCATCAGGTCATCATTCCATTGACCCTCGACCCTGAAATGGGCTGTCGCACCAAGTTCGAAGGCCTCGATCATGTTGTGGTTCACGTATCCGACAATGCCGGGCTGAAGGAATTTGGTGAGCGCCGCGCCCGCGGATCCGCCCCGAATGAACCAGGTTTCGAGATTGGTCTCGGGAGGATTCGAGAACTTGCCGGTCTCCCAGACATAGTCTCCGAACCCGCCGACCAGATGTGGACGTGTGTCGCGGCTTGCCTGGGAATGCACGATCAGCACGTTCTCACCGACCTTTGCGGGCATCGCGTTCTTGCCCGTCAGGGCTCCGACCGCGCCGTTGAACACGACGTGACTTGGCACCAGCTTTCGCATGACCTCCATCGTGTCCATGTAGGCGTCGCCATGCGTGTCGTAGTGCTTGAATTTGCCCTTCTCGTCGCGCGGAACGTAATAATCATGCTCGCCGATGTAGTAGACGCGATCGTAGTGAAGCGGCCGTCCGGCCGCATCCTTGAGGCCGTCCCGCGGCAGCACCATCACGGCGCCGCTCATGCCCGAGGTGATATGCCAGGGGGTCATGGCACCTGGGATGCAGTGATAAGCGAACACACCCGTCCGGGTGGCCTTCCAGCGCAGCACGGTCTGCTCCCCGGGGTTGATCAAGGTCAGATCGGCACCGCCTGATGCGCCCGCAGCAGCATGGAAGTCGATATTGTGCGCCATCGAGTTGGTGTCGGGATTGGCAAGCGTCACCTCGACATAATCACCCTCGTGCACGACAAAAAGCGGCCCAGGGATCGACCCGTTGAAGGTCATGGCCTGCAACGTGGTGCCCTCTTCGTCGATAACGATCTTCTTCTCCTCGACCCAGAGCCTGAACTCCATGATCCTTGGGCCCAGCTTGGTCGCCTGCTCGTGAGGATGAACGAAGGGCGGTGCGACGAACTCGACCTTCTGTCGCGGCAGATCGAGCACCTGAGCCGATGCTGGAGCGACCAGCGCCCCGGCCAGGAATGCGGCGCCCCTGAGGGCGGCACGTCGGGAGATGGTGGCCTTACCATCGGCAATCTCGAATGCCTGTCCCATGGCCATCCCCCCTTGAGCACCATTCATTCGAAAGGATACCGGCGGTGCAATCGTGGAACTACGGACCAAGGTCGAAGAGCATTCGGGCGGTAGGTCTTGCAGCCCTTTGGCCGTGGCGCTGGCGCGCCCGGAGCAGGGAACGGCAGATGCTGGACTCGGGCAGAGCCACTACGGGCAGCTATCGCCGGCCGCGTCGCTTGGCCTGTTCCCCCGCGCCCTTCGGCCGCGATTCCGGAACCGGACCCATCTCGTCCAAGTTCGGCTTGCGCGGACGCGAGACCGGTTTGGCTTCGCCGCCGCCCCAGTTATGCGGGCCCATGTCCTCATCGGTGGGTTTGCGCGCCCGTGTCGGCAGGTTCGCCGACGCGCCGTAGCTGCGCTCCCCCTTGTACTTGCCAGCCGAGGCCTCGACATCGCTCTGGCGGGCGAGCGGGTCATCGGAGATGGCGAGTTCGGTCGCCTGCAGGCGCTTGATCTCGTCGCGCAACCGGGCGGCCGTCTCGAATTCGAGATCGGCGGCAGCCTCGCGCATGCGCTTCTCGAGATCGGCCAAGGCGGCCTTGAGGTTGTGCCCGGCGATCGGCGCATCGACCAAACCCTTGTCGACCGTGACATGGTCGCGCTCGTAGACCGAGCCGAGGATGTCGCCGATGGCGCGCTTGATCGTCTGCGGCGTGATGCCATTCGCGAGGTTATAGGCCTCCTGCTTCTCGCGGCGGCGATTGGTCTCCGCCATCGCGCGCTCCATCGAGCCTGTGATGTGGTCGGCATAGAGGATGACCTTGCCGTCGACATTGCGGGCGGCGCGGCCGATGGTCTGGATCAAGGAAGTCTCGGAGCGCAGAAAGCCTTCCTTGTCGGCGTCGAGAATGGCGACGAAGCCGCATTCCGGGATGTCCAGGCCCTCGCGCAGCAGATTGATGCCGACCAGCACGTCGAAAGCGCCGAGGCGGAGATCGCGCAGAATCTCGATGCGCTCGATCGTGTCGATGTCGGAATGCATGTAGCGCACGCGCACGCCGTTCTCGTGGAGGTACTCGGTCAGGTCCTCGGCCATGCGCTTGGTCAGCACGGTGACGAGGCTGCGGTAGCCCTTCTCGGTGACCTCCTTGATCTCGTCGAGCAGGTCGGCAACCTGGTGCTTGGCGGGGCGGACCTCGACCGGAGGGTCGATCAGCCCGGTTGGACGGATGACCTGCTCGGTGAAGACACCGCCGGTGCGGTCCATCTCCCAGCCGCCGGGCGTCGCCGAGACATGCACCGATTGCGGGCGCATCGCGTCCCATTCCTCGAAGCGCAGCGGCCGGTTATCCATGCAGGACGGCAGGCGGAAGCCGTATTCGGCCAATGTCGCCTTGCGGCGGAAGTCGCCCCGGTACATGCCGCCGATCTGCGGCACGGTGACGTGGCTCTCATCGGTGAAGACCAGCGCATTGTCGGGCAGGTACTCGAACAGGGTCGGCGGCGGCTCGCCCGGCTTTCGGCCGGTGAGATAGCGCGAATAGTTCTCGATGCCGTTGCACGAACCGGTCGACTCGATCATCTCTATGTCGAAGGTGCAACGCTGGTCGAGCCGCTGCGCTTCGAGATAGCGCCCCATGCGATTGAGTTCCTCAAGGCGGGCCTTGAGCTCCTCCTTGATCGACTTGACAGCCTGGGTCAGCGTCGGGCGCGGCGTGGTGTAGTGCGAATTGCCGTAGACTTTCACGAATTCGAGGTCGGCCGTCTTTTGACCGGTGAGCGGATCGAATTCCGAGATGCTTTCGACCTCGTCGCCGAACAGGCCGATGCGCCAGGCGCGGTCCTCATAGTGGGCCGGGAACAGCTCGATGACATCGCCACGCACGCGAAAGGTGCCGCGGGCGAAATCGCCAAGCGTGCGCTTGTATTGCAGGGCGACGAGATCGGCGATGAGCTGACGCTGCTCGATGCGCTCGCCGAGTTTGATGGCGAAGGTCATCGCCGTATAGGTCTCGACCGAGCCGATGCCGTAGATGCAGGAGACGCTGGCGACGATGATGACGTCGTCGCGCTCCAGCAGCGAGCGCGTGGCCGAGTGGCGCATGCGGTCGATCTGCTCGTTGATCGAGGATTCCTTCTCGATAAACGTGTCCGAACGCGGGACGTAGGCCTCCGGCTGATAGTAGTCGTAGTAGGAGACGAAGTACTCCACCGCGTTGTCGGGGAAGAAACTCTTGAATTCACCGTAGAGCTGTGCGGCCAGCGTCTTGTTCGGGGCGAGGATCAGAGCCGGGCGCTGCGTCTCCTCGATCACCTTGGCCATCGTGAAGGTCTTGCCGGAGCCGGTAACGCCGAGCAGGACCTGGTCGCGCTCCTGCCGTGCGACGCCGTCGACGAGATCGGCGATCGCGGTCGGCTGGTCACCAGCCGGCTCGAAATCCGACTGCATGCGGAAGGCGATGCCGCCCTCGGACTTGTCCGGGCGGGCCGGGCGATGCGGCGTCCAGGGCTTGCCGGGATCGATGAAGGGGCTGCCGGACTCGAGCAGGTGCTGCAGCGAATGCGCGGTGACGGAGGCAGCGGTCTCGCCCTCGGCCTCGCCGAAGGCAGAGGCCGCGTCGCCTTTCTTCGGCTTTTTCTTCAGCTTGGTGTCGCCGGGGCGCGGCTCGCCATAACCGGCCTGCGGCTGGTCGCTGAAACCGGAGGCGCCGCCCGGGACCGCCCTGCCGCGGTTGATCGCGGGATTGAGCAGATCGGCGAGATAGCCCTCGAGCGGCTTCAACTCGGGCTTGGTGGCCTTGGAGTTCGGCGTGCGCGCGGAGGCGGGCTTTTTTGCAGGCTTAGCCTTGGCGGTCGTGTCGGAGCTTTTCGGCATGGCGGCAATATGGGGCGAAACCGGGCGGAGCGCGAGGGGTACGCCGTCGCAGCAGGCGGATAACTGACAGCAGGTGACAGGAGTACACCGTGGCAGGAGAAGCCGGATTGAAGCGGTCCCGGGGGTGGGCGCGATGCAAGTCCGGCTTTCATCGCGCGCCGGCGCATATCGAGACGGAGCGAGGCTTATCCGCGGGACTTGGTCTTGCCGCAGCCGCCGGACATGTTGAGGGTCACGGCTGCGCGAATGAGAGCCTTCAATGCCCCTTCGTCAATCGTCTCACCCTCGTGGATGTCGATGGCCCGCCTGGTGTTGCCATCCAGACTGGAATTGAAGAGGCCCGATGGGTCGTCGAGTGAGGCCCCCTTGGCAAAGGTCATTTTGACGACGCTCTTGTAGGTCTCCCCAGTGCAGATCAATCCGTCGTGGGACCACACCGGAACCCCTCGCCATTTCCACTCCTCTACCACCTCAGGATCGGCTTGCCTGATCCATACGCGGAGCTGGGAGAGCATCTTGCCTCGCCAGTCGCCCAGCTCGGTGATCCGCTCGTCGATCATCCGAGACGGGGAGTTTTCGTTCTGGGACTCGCTCTGGCTCATGATCTTCCCTTCTCTCCGGAACTCTCGCTTCTGGGATCGGGCCAACCGTCTGCTCGAGATCGCAGCGCAACCTCTCGAAGAGGCTGGGCCGGCCGGTAAACGTCTTGGAGAGCACGGTGTGTCTGCACGGATCACAACGCATAACTCTCTGGCTATTGATCTGCATTCATAATCATTGGGCTATACGTCAGTCAATCGAAGCCTGCGCGCGCAACGATCGCCGTCGGGTCTCGCAACTCAGGATCAAGGTGGCCGCGACGGACGGCCGACGCAAGCGCGGCGCTCTTCCGGCATCGGCTGCCCCCTTGGGAACGGGACTGCGCTCGTGATCGGGGGCCAGGGGCAGCGCGCGATGGCTCTGCTCTTGATGGTGCGGCCGGACACGGGGGTGTAGACTGTTCGGGTCTTGTCTTCGGCAGTGCCTGATCCCCATCTCCAAGTGATCGCCGCTTCAGAGTCCAGCATCGGGTTGGCGCTGCATCGCAAGCAGTCGTGAGGACGTAACACTGAAAGCTGTGGTCCGGTTCGCCGGATGTGCCGAGATCAATAGGAGGAGGCCAGAATGACTCGCGCCTTCGTCAAGGAAGCAGAGGAAAGAGGGACCCTGGACGAGCTGCCGGACCGGCCAGTCTCGCCTCACCCGAACCTCGTGACGCCTGAGGGGCTCGCACAGATCGAGGCCCAGCTGGCGCGCTGGCATGACGAACACGCGGCGGCGCTGGCCGGAGGCGACCGCACCGAGATCGCTCAGACGCGGCGCGAGTTCCGCTACTGGGCGGCGCGGCGCGCCAGCGCCAAGCTGGCCCCTGCGCAGGAAAGGCACGACATCGTCCGCTTCGGCTCGACAGTGACGATCCGCCGGGCCGATGGGCGCGAGCAGAACTGGCGGCTGGTCGGCGAGGACGAGGCCGATCCGGCACACGGAACGCTGCCCTATGTCGCGCCGTTGGCGAGCGCGCTGATGGGCAAGGGCATTGGCGAGAGCGTCAGCATCGGCACTGAGGCGGTCGAGATCATCGCGATCTCCTGAGGCGATCGTTCAGCTATCCGCGAGCCAGGCCTGAATCCCTGCTGCAGCTGCGACTCCGGTCGCGAAACAGGCCTGCAGCAGATAGCCGCCGGTCGGCGCCTCCCAATCCAGCATCTCGCCTGCGACAAAGGTACCGGGCAAGCGTTTCAGCATGAAGCCTTCCTCGACCTCGGCCGCGGCGACGCCACCGGCGGTGGAGATCGCCCGCTCGATCGGTCTGAGACCGGTGAGCACCAGAGGCGCGGCCTTGATCAGTGCGGCCAGCCTCTCCGCGTCTTCGGGGAGTGGCCCCTTCGCCGCTTCGCGCAGCAGCGCAATCGCGGATGGAGCAAGACCTGCAGCCTTGCGCAGATGATTGCTCAGCGTCACGCCCTTGCGACGATGCGCGAGGCGCTGGACCAGCAGTGCCGCCTCGTGATCGGGCCGCAGATCGATGGTGATGACCGCCCTGCCCTCGCGCAGGATCGTCTCGCGAATCGGGGCAGAGAGTGCATAGACCGCGCCGCCTTCCAGACCCGTCGCATCGATCATCGCCTCGCCGGGCACGGATTGGCCGCCGAAGCTCAGGACGATGCGCTTCAACGGTACTCCGGCAAAACGCTCTCGCATGGTCTGGGACCAATCGACCGTGAAACCGCCATTGGCCGGGCGCAGCGGCGCGATCGCAACGCCGCGCGCCGCCAACAAGGGTGCCCAGCCACCATCCGAACCCAGCCGTGGCCAGCTCGCACCGCCGAGCGCGAGCAGCGTCGCGTCGGGCCGCGCCTCGACATCGGCGCCATCGCGGCTCCGGAACGTCAGAGCTCCCGCTTCGCTCCAGCCGGTCCAGCGCTGCCCAGGCGCGAAGGCGACGCCGAGACCATCGAGCCGGCGCAGCCATGCCCGCAGCAGGGGCGAGGCCTTCATGGCGCGCGGGAAGACGCGGCCGCTGCTGCCGACGAACGTGTCCTGCCCGAGCGCATCGGCCCAGTCGCGCAGGGATTGTGGCGGGAAGGCGCGAATGGCCGGCTCCAGCCAGGCTTGCGCATCGCGATAGCGGGGCAGGAACCTGTCGAGCGGTTCGGAATGGGTAAGGTTCAATCCGCCGCGCCCGGCCAGCAGGAATTTGCGGGCCGGCGAGGGCATGCGATCGTAGATCGTGACGGTGTCCCCGGCTGCCGCAAGGCGCTCGGCCGCGATCAGCCCGGAGGGCCCTGCTCCAATAATGGCGACGTGATGTGTGGGCATCGGTCCGGCTTGCCGTCAGCGCGCCCTGCGGTCAAGGGTAATCCCGCCCCGAAGGCCATCGACAGGGACGAACCATGCCGACCATCGCCGCCTATTTCGGCGCAGCCATTCTCGAAATCGCCGGCTGTTTCGCGTTCTGGGGCTGGCTCCGGCTCGACAAGCCCATCTGGTGGCTCGTACCCGGACTGTTTTCGCTCGCCCTGTTCGCCTGGCTGCTGACGCTGGCGGAGAGCGAAGCCGCCGGACGGGCCTATGCCGCCTATGGCGGCGTCTACTCTGGGCCGTGGAAGGCTTTCGCCCCGACCGCTGGGACATTATCGGTGGGCTGATCTGCCTCGCCGGCGCGGCGATTATTATCGCAGGGCCGCGCTAGGGTATCGGCCCGAAAGGTGGATTGCGGTTTTCGGGAAGGCCGATGCAACCATAGACGGTTAGATCGTCGGGCGGATTCGATATCCGGCCCGATGATCCAAGTCCCCGATGATCCAAGTCTCAGCTCCGCGCAAAGGTCTCGTCGAAGGCATAGCCGGCACCGCGCACGGTCCGCAGCGGGTCCTTGGCGTTGTCAGGAGTGATCGCCTTGCGCAGCCGGCCGACATGGACGTCGACGGTGCGCTCGTCGATATAGACGTCGCGGCCCCAGACCGCGTCGAGCAGCTGGGCCCGGGAATAGACCCGCCCCGGCGCCTGCATCAGGAATTCGAGCAGGCGGAACTCGGTCGGGCCGAGATGCAGCTCGCTGCCTGAGCGGCGGACACGGCGGGTGGTGCGGTCGAGTTCGAGATCGCCGGCGGCCAACAGGCCGGCGACATGACCCGGCTTGGCGCGGCGTAGCAACGCCTGGATGCGGGCGATCAGCTCGGGCAGCGAGAACGGCTTGACGACATAGTCGTCGGCCCCGGTGGCGAGGCCGCGCACACGCTCGGTTTCCTCGCCGCGGGCGGTGAGCATGATGATCGGCACCCGCTCGGTATCGCGACGGGTCCGCAGCCTCCGGCAGAGCTCGATGCCGGAAAGGCCCGGCAGCATCCAGTCGAGCAGCACGAGGTCCGGCGTATGATCGCGCAGATGCAGCTCGGCATCGTCGCCACGCGCGACGCTGTCGACCTCGAAGCCCTCGGCTTCGAGATTGTAGCGCAGCAACAGGGTCAGCGGCTCTTCGTCCTCAACGATCAGGATGCGTGCAGGCATGTCTCACTCGGTCCCAAAGGTGTCGGGCGCCGGTCACTCACCGGTGGCGGCGTCCAGAAGGATATTGGTCGTGTCGAGCTTCGGGCGGGCTGCGTCCAAGGCTTCGCCCGTGACGAGATAGTGGATCGTCTCGGCGATGTTGGTGGTGTGGTCGCCGATGCGCTCGACATTCTTGGCGCAGAACAGGAGATGCGTGCAGAAGGTGATGTTGCGCGGGTCTTCCATCATATAGGTGAGCAGCTCGCGGAAGAGCGAGGTATAGAGCGCGTCGATCTCATCGTCGCGGCGCCAGACCTCCATGGCCTTCTGCTCGTTGCTGACGGCGTAAGCGTCGAGCACGTCCTTGAGCTGGGCCTGAACCAGGCGGCTCATATGCTCGAGGCCGACGACCGCGCGCGACGGCGGCTGGAACTGGCCGGAGATGGCGACCGCGCGCTTGGCGATATTCTTGGCGAGATCGCCGACACGCTCGATATCGGCGGCGATGCGGATGGCGGAGATCAGCTCGCGCAGGTCGTTGGCGAGCGGCTGGCGCCGGGCGATGGTGAGCACCGCCTTCTCCTCTACCTCGCGCTGCAGATTGTCGAGGCGCTGGTCGGCGCTGATGACCTTCTGTGCCAGCCCGGTGTCGCGGCGCACCAGGGCGACTGTCGAATCGCCGAGCATGCGCTCCGACATGCCCCCCATCTCGGCCAGGCTGCGGCGGATCCCCTCGAGATCGGCATCATATGAGCGGACGATGTGATCAGTCATCGCGGCGTATCCTTTGTCGGCAAAGCAGTTGGAAGGCTGGGCGCCGGTTCAGCCGAAGCGGCCGGTGACGTAGTCCTGCGTCTGCTTCTTGTGCGGGTTCATGAAGATGGTGTTGGTGGCGTCGAATTCGATCACCTCACCGAGATACATGAAGGCGGTGTACTGCGAGATACGCGCCGCCTGCTGCATGTTGTGGGTGACGATGACGATGGTGAAGTCGGTCTTGAGCTGCTCGAGCAGGTCCTCGATCTTGCCGGTCGAGATCGGATCGAGCGCCGAGGTCGGCTCGTCGAACAGGATGACTTCCGGCTTCTGGGCAATGGTCCGCGCAATGCAGAGGCGCTGCTGCTGGCCGCCGGACAGGCCCATGCCGGAGGTCTTCAGCTTGTCCTTGACCTCGTCCCAGAGCGCGGAACGGCGCAGCGCACCCTCGACGCGGTCATCGAGCTCGGATTTCGGTGGCTTCTCGTAGAGGCGGATGCCGAATGCGACATTGTCGTAGATCGACATCGGGAAGGGCGTCGGCTTCTGGAACACCATGCCGACGCGCGAGCGCAGCTCGTTCACATCGATATCGTTGCTGATGACGTTGCGGCCGTCGAGCAGGATCTCGCCGGTGGCGCGCTGCTCGGGATAAAGCGAGTAGATCCGGTTGAAAATGCGCAGCAGGGTCGACTTGCCGCAGCCCGACGGTCCGATCAGGGCCGTGACATGGCGGTCCCGGAAGTCGAGATTGATGTTCTTCAGCGCCTTGTGCTCGCCGTAGTAGAAATCGAGGTTCTTGACCGCGATCCGGACGGGGGCCTCGGCATCAAGCGCTTGCGGGCTCAGTTCCAGCGTCGAAAGCATCGACTTGTTCCTTCAGATCGAACGCGACGAGGGTTTAAGGCCGTTCATTTGCCGCCCCGCACGATACGGCGGGCGATAAGCGAGAGGCACAGGATCGAGACGGTGATGATCAGCGAACCGGCCCAGGCGAGTTGCTGCCAGTTCTCATAGGGGGCGGAGGCGAACTGGTAGATCGTCACCGGCAGGTTGGAGACGCCGCCGACGAGGCTGGGCGAGAACCAGAAATTGTTGTTCAGCGCAGTGAAGATCAGCGGCGCCGTCTCGCCGGCGATGCGCGCCAGGGCCAGCAGGATACCGGTGACCATGCCGGATTTCGCCGCCCGCCAGGTCACGCTGGTGATGACGACCGAAGGCGGGGCGCCGAGCGCAGCACCGGCTTCACGCAACGAGCTCGGCACGAGGCGCAGCATGTCCTCGGTGGTGCGCACGATCACCGGGATCGCGATGATGCCCAGCGCCACGCCGCCGGCCCAGCCGGAATAGCCGCGGAATGGCTCGACCAGGATGACGTAGACGAAGAGGCCGATCAGGATCGACGGCGCCGAGAGCAGGATGTCGTTGATGAAACGGATCAGGTCCGCGAGCTTGGAGCCCTTGCCGTATTCGGCAAGGTAGGTGCCGGCGAGCACGCCCACCGGCGTCGCCACGGCGATGCCGAGGAAGGTCAGCACGATCGAGCCGACAATGGCGTTGGCAAGGCCGCCCCCCTCGCTGCCGGGACCGGGCGTCACCTGGGTGAAGGTCGCGACGGAGAGCCCGCCGATCCCCTTCACGAGCAGCATGCCGAGAATCCAGAACAGCACGAAGATGGCGAGAAGGGTGAAGCTGGTGGCGATGATCTTCATCGCCCGATCCGCGGTGCGGCGCGCGGGGCGGACGCGGCCCCAGACCTGATGAGGCGTCGTTGCGGGCGGGGTGACGGCGCTGTTCATGGCCAGGCTCCGCTCAGAAGGACTTGACGCGCGCGACAAGGATACGCGCGATCACGAGGACGACGAAGGTGACGAAGAAGAGGATGCAGCCGAGCGCGATCAGCGCGTTGAGCTGCAGGCCCATCGCCTCGTTGAATTCGTTGGCGATGCGCGAGGCAATGGTCGAGCCGGGGTCCATGATCGAGGCCGAAAGCCGGTTGGCATTGCCGACGACGAAGGTCACCGCCATGGTCTCGCCAAGCGCGCGGCCAAGACCGAGCATGATCGCGCCGATGATCGAGACGCCGGCCTGCGGCACCAGCACATGGCGCACGACCTCCCAGGTCGTGGCGCCGATGCCATAGGCGCTCTCACGCAGCACGGACGGGATCTGCTCCAGCATGTCGCGGGTGATCGAGGCGATGAAGGGGATGATCATGAAGGCGAGGATGATGCCGGCCGTCAGGATGCCGAGCCCCGAGGGCGAGCGCGAATACAGCACGGTGCCGACCAGCGGAATGCCTTCGACGATGTTCGAGACCGGGATCTGCACATAGGCCGCGAAGAGCGGCACGAAAACGAAGAGACCCCACATGCCGTAAATGATCGAGGGCACGGCGGCGAGCAGCTCGATCGTCGTCGAGACCGGGCGCTTGAACCAGGGCGGCGCGAGCTGGGTGAGGTAGACGGCGATGCCGAGCGAGAGCGGCACGCCAAGGACCAGCGCGATCAGCGCGGTCGACAAGGTGCCTACGATGGCAGGCCAGGCGCCATACTGCTCGTTCTGGGTGTCCCAGACGCTGGACGTGATGAAACCAAGGCCGAATTCGCGGAAGGCGGGCCAGCCGCCGATGATCATCGAGGCGATGATGCCCGCGAGCAGCACCAGCACGAAGAGCGCGGCGGCCCGGCTGGCATTGCGGAAGACAATGTCGAAGGTGCCCTTTGGAGTGCGGCGAATGGCGGGCGCGCCGGGCGCGGCCATCTGGTCTGTCACGGCAGCCATCCGTGGTTACTCCGGTCGCATAAGAAGCACGAGGAAACGGGTCTCACAAAGTCGAACGCGAGGCGGGAACAACCCGCCTCGCGTCATAGCATGGATCAGAAGATCGGCTTGCCAGCCGGGTCGGTGGCGCCCTTCCAGGCGGCGCGGACCTGATCCTTGACGTTGGCCGGGAGCGGCACGTAGTCGAGATCGAGCGCGAGCTTGTCGCCGTTCTTGAAGGCCCAGTCGACGAATTTCAGCGCGGACTGCACCTCTTCGGGCTTCTCCGGCTTGGCATGGACGAGCAGGAAGGTGGCGGAGGTGATCGGCCAGGCCTGGGCGCCCTTCTGGTTGTTCAACGAGATGCCGAAGCCGGGAGCCTCGTTCCAGTTCGCATTGGCGGCAGCGGCCTGGAAGGACTTGTCGTCCGGAGCCGGGAACTGGCCGTCGGCGTTCTCGACCAGCGCATGGGCCAGTTTGTTCTGCTTGGCATAGGCGTACTCGACATAGCCGATCGAGTTCGCGACCTGCTTGACGGAGGCCGAGACGCCCTCATTGCCCTTGCCGCCGATGCCGACCGGCCACTGCACGGCCGTGTTGGTGCCGATCTTCGACTTCCAGTCCGGCGAAACGCGCGAGAGATAGTCGGTGAAGACGAAGGTCGTGCCCGAGCCGTCCGAACGATAGACCGGGTTGATGTTGGCGTCAGGCAGGGTCAGGCCGGCATTGATGGCGACGATCTTGGGATCGTTCCACTTCTTGATGGTGCCCTGATAGATGTCGGCGATGATCGCGCCGGTGAGCTTCAGCTTGCCCGGCTCGACGCCGGCAATGTTGACGGCCGGAACGACGCCACCCATGACGGTCGGGAACTGGATCAGGCCGTCCTTGGTCAGGTCCTCGCCCTTGAGCGGGGCATCGGTCGCGCCGAACGCAACCGTCTTGGCCTTGATCTGCCGGATACCGCCGCCTGAGCCGATCGACTGATAGTTGAGACCGATATTGGTCTCCTTCTTATAAGCTTCAGCCCATTTCGAGTAGATCGGGAAAGGGAAGGTCGCGCCCGCGCCGGTAATGTCGGCGGCCTGGGCAACGCCGGCCAAGCCGATCGTCGCAGCCGCGAGAATGAGAATTTTGCGCATTAGAGGAGTCCTCGTCTGGGTCGCAGTCTTTAGCAGCCCCGCTAGAACACCTTCCATGTGACAGACAGATGACAGACCGTCACGTTCGCCGTCACATTGGTCAGGACGGGCTCCGCATCATCGCGCCGAGGCGCGGCAGGATCGCCTTGAAGAGGGCGCCCTTGCCGTACTCGCTCTCGATGGTGAGACGGCCGCGATGGCGTAACACGATGTGCTTGACGATGGCGAGACCAAGGCCCGTGCCGCCGGCCTCGCGGCTCGCGGCCGTGTCGACACGATAGAAGCGTTCGGTGAGGCGGGGCAGATGCTCGGGCGGGATGCCTGGCCCGTCGTCACGAACGCTGACGCTGGCTTCGCTCGCGCCCTCGACCACATTGATTGCAACCACGCCGCCCTCACGGCCATATTTGATGGCGTTCTCGACGAGGTTCTCCATCAGCCGCAGCAACTCGTCGCGGTCCCCCGCGACTTGGACCGGCTGGGTCGGCGTCTCGAGCTTCAACGCCACCTTGCGCTCGCGTGCCATCAGGGTGAGCGAGTCGACGATCTCGCGCGAAATCGCGGAGAGATCGACAGGCGTGTCCGGCGCGAGATGGGCGCGCAGCTCGATGCGCGAGAGCGAAAGCAGATCGTCGACCAACCGCGCCATGCGCAGACCCTGTTCGCGCATGATGGCGAGAAAGCGGTCGCGCGCGCCGGTATCGTTGCGCGCCGGTCCCTGCAGGGTCTCGACGAAGCCGAGAAGGGAGGCGAGCGGCGTGCGCAGTTCGTGGCTGGCATTCGCCACGAAATCGACGCGCATGCGTTCCGTGACGCGCAGCTCACTCAGATCCTCGAAGGTCAGCACCACGGGATTACGCCAGACGCCGCCGGTCAAAGCTGCGATGTGGATGCGGAATGTGCGCTCGACCGGCACGCGCTCGACCAACTCGATGACCCGGCGCCCTCCACGGCGCGAAACCTGCTCGATCGCGTCGATCAGGTCGGGGTCGCGCAGGACGAGCGTGAGCGACTGGCCGCGTTCGAGCGCCGGAATGAGCGCGCGCATCGCTGGGCTCAGTGCCTGCGCCACCCCTTGCGCATCGAGCAGCACCACGGCGGAACCCAGCGCCTCGATCAGCGCTGCAGTGGCCGGCGCGTGGGGATCGACGACATCGACCATGTGAACATGCCTATCAGGAGGAAGCTGGCGCCCTCATAGGGGCTGGCACGCGCTCTGCCAATCGCTCCGGGCGAGATGCCCCCCGCACTTGCGAGGCCCCCCACAGCGCGCGGCGACACTGGGCGAAATCCACGCCATCCAGGATCTCAGCAGGAACGAAGCGCGCTTGGGTGGTCACTATCGGCGACGCGCCGGGCGCCGCGGAGGCCGAGGCTGTCTCGACCATGATCGGAATTGCGACCGGCCGCTCTCGCTCAGATCAAGAATGTATTTTCAGCCAATTATCATCGTTTTATTGAGACAACATCGGACTTGGAAAGGCTACTGATAATGATGCTCAATCGATGTAACGATGACCATCGGCATGGCCAGCCATCTTTTGGCCTTCTACGGACACTATTCGGACATGGAACTGGTCAGCCAGACCAAGAATTTGGTGGCTTGAGCCTTCCATTCTCCCTAGTCTTGTTGAGTCTTTTATGCGTCATTTTATCTTGGCTGCATGCGTTGCAGTATGCCTCCCTGCGACCGCCCAAGCCAATGTCCCCGCCGGCAAGGTTTCCTTCCAACCGCAAGTGAAGGGGTTGGGCTGCCTCAAACCGGAAACCCTGGCGATGATCAGCGAGTTGGTCGCCAAGATCGGCCCGATCAAGATCACCTCGACCTGCGGCGGTCGCCATGCCCGGAACTCGCAGCATTATAGCGGAAAGGCGATCGACTTCAGGCCACTAGCCGCCTCTACACGCAGCGCGGTCGCTGCCGCCAAGGCCCTCGCGAGCACCGGCGGCGTCGGTTCCTATTCGAACGGCATCGTCCATGCGGATGTCGGCGCGCGCGAGGCCTCCTGGTATGGGCACAAGCGCAGCAGCCGCCAGGTCGCCTACGCAGCGCGCAGCAGCCGCTAAAGCGTCGGCTTTCGAGAAAGACGCGGCAATCACAGCAGTCGGATCATCTGACCGGATACGAGATCAGGTCAGATGATCTGAAGGGGCGGCACCCTAGATATCGTGGCGCTTAATGCGGCGGATCATTTCGTGCAGCGCCAGCATCACCAGCGCCAGGATGAAGGGCAGCAGGTAGTAGATGATGCGGAAGAGCAGCAAGGCTCCAAGCACATGACCATAGGGCAGTCGGTTGAGCGCGACGAGCATCGTCGCCTCGAAGACTCCCAACCCGCCGGGCGTATGGGCGGCGATGCCGATCAGGCAAGCGAAGACATAGGCCGCCAGGAAAGCCGGATATTCCAGCCCATAGCCGCCGGGCAGCAGTACGAAGAGCACGGCGGCGGCGGCGCAGACCTCGCAGGCGCCAAGTGTCATCTGGCCTAGCGTGATGCCGAGCCCCGGCAGCGGCAGATTCCAGCCGCGGACCCGGAAAGTGCGTTCGTCGGTCGCGACCCAGACGAGATAGCCGAGGATGGCGAGCCCCGTGGCGCCACCGACGACCTGCACGACCCAGGGCGAGGTGCGCGCGAGCATCGCGACAGAATCGGTGGCATAGAACAGGCAGGCGCTGAGGATCGCGCCGAGGCCGAGCCAGAAGGTCAGGCCGGCGATAATCGTCAGGCGAGCGACCTCGGAGGCGCGCACCCCCTTGGCCGAGTAGATCCAGTAACGAACGGTGCCGCCCGTCACGATCGGGAATCCGAGCGTGAAGGACACGGAATAGCTGGTGAAGGAGGCGAGTGCGGTCGTTCGGTAGGGGATCGACATCCCCAGCCTTCTCAGCGCCAGCGCATCATAGCCGGTCAGCAGCAGATAGCTCAGCGCGGTGAAGCCGAGCGCCAGCCCGATCTGGCGGCGGCTGGCATCGGCGAAGGCACCGGCTACCTGGCCCGGCTCCATCTCGCGGATGATCAGCCAGAGGACGGCCAGTGAAGCGACGAAGATGACCGTGCTGGCAAGTGGGCCGAGCCAGCGCCAGCGACTGCGTTTGCGCAGCGGCATTCCGGGCTCGTGCGGGCCGTACGACATGCTCTCTCGTGGTCAATTGCGCGAGGTGGGAATGTGCTCGCGTCGATTGCGGACGGGAGGGCACCGCAGCGCCCCGGCCCCGACAGATAGCGCCTCGGCCGCGATCCACAAGACGGGACGACGCGGCGAATGCGCACCATGAGGCTGACGCAGGTCGCGTCGGGCCGGCATTGCGACGGCCCGACGACATCTGTCCGCTTCAGCCCAAGCTTTTGGCCAACCTCAAGTTTCTCCGGCTTGAGCCGCAGCGAAGAATGCCTCCGGCCCCTCGATCTCGACCAATTTGCGATTCTCGATCAGCCAGAAGCGATTGCCGACCGCCCTGACGAAGCTGCGGTCATGCGAAACCAGCAGGCAGCTCGCCTCATGCGCCATGAGTTCGCCCTCCAGCGCCTCCTGCCCTTCGATGTCGAGATGGTTCGTCGGTTCGTCGAGCAGGTAGAAATTCGGATTGGCCAAGCGCAAGACCAACATGGCGAGCCGCGACTTCTGCCCGCCCGAGAGCGCGCCGATCCGGCTGCTCTGCATGTCGATCGACACACCCGCCCCCGCTAGCAGGCTGCGCGCCGGCTGGTCGCCGACATCGAAGCGCCGGGTGATCACGCCGTGCGGCGTATCGCTATCGGCGAGTTCGGAAAGACTCTGACTGCTATAACCAAGAGCAAGCGACGGCGTGACCTTGATGCGCGCAGCGTCGGTTTCCGCGATCGCGTCCCTGATCAGGCCAATCAGTCGCGACTTGCCGGTCCCGTTGCGGCCCAGCAGCACGATCCGGTCACCCTGGGCGATCGACCGCTTGCCGGTCTTGAACAGCGGCGCCCCATCCGGCGTCTCGACGGAAAGATCGTCGAGGGTCACCAGGACTTTGGCATGCGTGCCGCGATTGGCCAGCCTGATCGCGCCCGATGAGCGCTCCTGATAGCCAGGCCTCGCCGCCTCTTCCAGGCGCTCGGCCCTTTGCCTGAGCTGCTTGGTCTTGACCACGAGGAGGTCGCTGCCGGAATTGATCCCGATATTGTTCAGCTTCGCCGCCTGCCGGCGCAACTGCTGCGCCGCCTTCATCTCGCGCTGGTAGCGACGCTCCTCCGAGGCGTCGACCTCATCCAGCGCGGCGCGCGCCCGCGTATAGGGCAGCGCGAAGACCGGTGAGCTCTCCAGCCTGAGGAACAGCGTGCGATTGGACACCGCGTCGAGGAAGGCGCGATCATGACTGGAGATCACCACGGGCACGTCGCGCGGCAGACCGTTCAGCCATTCCTCGAGTTGGCTGATCCGGGCGAGGTCGAGATGGTTGGTCGGCTCGTCGAGCAGCAGCATGTCGGGATCGGTCACCCAGACGCTGGCCAGCATGGCGAAGCGTTGCCAGCCGCCGCTCAGCTGCGACAGGGGGCGCCGGCGAAGCGCCTCGGGAATTTCGAGCGCCTCCAGCGCAACGTCGACGCGCCAGGATTCCGTCTCGGCCTGCTCCATCGGGAGCGCGCGACGGACGAGGTCATAGACGGGCAACGCCAGCAGCCCGGCGGGAATTTCCTGCTCGACATGGCCGACGCGAAGTCCGCGCGACCGCGTGATCTCGCCAGTCGTAGGCTCATGGGAACCAGCAAGGCAGCGCAGCAGGGTGGATTTACCCCGGCCATTGGCTGCGACGAGGCCGAGGCGATCTCCCGCCCCGATCGCAAGATTGAGATTGGAAAAGAGCGGCGCACCGAGCGTGACGCCAAGTTTGCGGGCGTTGATCAAAGCCATAATCGTTCTCTGGACTGCGCGAGCCGTTGTCCGGCATCCAGGAAAGGCGCGTTCCACGGCCTTGAGGATGCGGATGCCGGATGCCTGTGCGGCGTCAGCTCGTTGGGTTGGGAGAGGCGCAGTTCACCGGAGCCATGAGGCTCGACGCTGCGCCGCCACGAAGGGCAGACCGGAAGAGAACCGTTGAGCGATCGTCTTTGGGTCAGCCCTGCAAGACAGCTTGCAGGGCCTGAACGGGGCCACGCTGACGATGGTGACGAAAGAACGTAATCACGCAGCCCCCCTTTCTCGAGTGAACGATGGCAACAGCCCTAGCGCCGTTCCAAATCGTTCGCAACTGCGGCTTGCCTCAGGCAGTCTTGCGGAAAACGCGCAGCGTCTTGAACAGGCCGACCTCCTCGACCGGGCGCGACTTCGCCCAATCCGCGATGATCGGCTCGGCCGAGGCATAGGCGAAGGAGCCGGTATAGAACAGGATATAGCCGCCGGCGTCAGTCTGGTCGGTGAAGAGCTGCATCACCTCGAGATCGGTAAGCGCGCCATAGGCATCGTTCTTCTCGCTGCGGAACTCGCAGGAATGGAACAGGGTGACGATATCGAAGCGCGGCAGCAGCTTTGCGTTGCTGGTATAGATGTCACCGAAATAGGCGGAATAGGTCTTGGTGATCGAGGGGTTCTCGGTCGCCAGCTTGACGAAGGCATCATATTCCTTGGGCGAAGCGGTGATGCCCAGCACCGTGCAGTCGAGCTCCGGCTCGGCGCAGCGGATGCCGATATAGTGATGCCCGCCGGTCCCGAAATGATAGATGCGCTTGCCGGTGAGGCTCTGCTCCTCGAGCCATTCGACGAAATGCACGTCACAAGGGCACTGCTCGACCCGCAGGCCCCAATAGACGTCCCAGATGTTCAGCATGCGATCAGCTCCGTTACAGGCAGGTCCGTCATACCTGCGGCATGAGGCAAGGCGGGCTTGGTCGGGCCCGAGGTACAGGGTTTCGCGGCAAGGCTGACCGAAACGACCGTCATGTCAGGCCCCGCTCCACCACACTGGCCCGCAGGGCGGGCGTGCCATCCGGATTGGCCATCCGCGCCACGCCGCCGGCCCGCTTCATCACGAGATGGTGGCTGGCGGCCTCCGCAAAGCCAGGGCTCTGGCCCATCAGCAGGATGATGGCGCCGGGCCGCACGGCTCGCAGCTCGGCGATGAGCTCGAGCGCAGTGTCGGTTTCGAGGGCGCTGGTGGATTCGTCGAGCAGGAGCACGTCAGGCGCTTCGAGTTCGGCGCGGGCCAGCGCCAGGCGCTGCCTGTCGCCCGTCGCCAGGAGCTTGTCCCAGTCGCGATGCTCGTCGAGGCTCGCGGCGAGCGCAGAGAGCCCGTAACGGCGCAAGGCATCGGCAAGCGCATCGCCTGGACGGGTCAACGCCGTATCAAGAATCGTGCGCAGGCTGCCTTCGCTCAGGTGCAGGCTGTGCGGCACGACGGTCACCCGCGCTCCTTCCGGCAGGGAAATCTCGCCTCTGCCCCAAGGCCAGAGACCGGCGAGCGCCTGGATCAGCGCCGATTTGCCGAGCCCGAGTTCGCCCGAAAGATGCAAGGTCGCGCCGGCCGGCAGGGAGAAGCTGAGATCGGCGGCCAGGTTGCGGCCATCGCGATCGGTCAAGGTGACATCCGCGAGACACAGCAGAGTGTCAGGGCTTTGCTTCACGGTCAGATGATCATCCGGCCGGCTCTGTTCGACACGGTCGAGCGCGTCGGCCAGTTCGTTGACGCGCCGCGCGGCGGCCAGCCACTCGGCGATGCGCATGAAATTGTCGAGCACCCAGTTGAAGGCGTTCTGCACGGCGACAAAGGCGGCAGCGACTTGAACGACCCCGCCGAGCGACATCTCGCCGGAGAGATATTTCGGCGCGGCCAGCAGCAACGGAACGACCGGAACGAGCGCGCCGCTGCCATTGGTGATCCAGGTCAGCCTGCCGCGCTGGCGGATCATGGCGAGCCAGCGCTGCGCCAGGCTGTCATAGGTGCGCGCAACGGCGCGACGCTCGCCTGCCTCGGCGCGAGCGAGCGCGATCGGCTCGCCATGATCGCGAATGCGCATCAGGGCGAAGCGCAACTTGGCTTCGCCCTCGTTTCGAGCCGCAACGAGGCGCGGCAGCCGGCGGCCGACAACGGTGATCAGAAGCGAAACCAGCACCGCATAGATGATTGCCGCCAATACGAGATAGGCCGGGATGGTGATCGCCCCCGAGCCGGCCGGAATCGTCAGCGCGCCCCCGATCTCCCAGAGGATCTCGATAAACATCACGATGGTGATGAAAGCCGACAGCAGACCTATGGCAAAATCGACGAGCGGTTCGGTTGCCCAGCGCACATCGTCGGCGATGCGATATTCGGGATTGGCCGGCTCGTCATTCGAGAGGCTCAGACGGAAGAAGCGTCGCTCTCCAACCCAGCCGTCAGCGAGCTTCGCCGTTACCCATTGCCGCCAGTGCACCTGGAGCGTCTCGCGCGTGACCAGGATGGCGACGCCGATACCGGCGACGATGAGCGCGAGCACCGGAAAGACCGCCATGGCGGTCAGCGCGCTCTCCGTGTCTTTCTTCTCCAGCGCATCGAAGAACCAGCCGTTCCAGCGATTGACGGTGACATTGACGAAGACGCTGAAGATGATCGATGCCGCCAGCGACAGCGTCCAGAACCAGGCCTTGCCACGGGTCGTTCCACGCCAGAAACCGCCGGTCAAGCCGGCAAAGCGCCAGGCGACCTGCCGATCGGAGGGCAGGCTTTCGGCAATGCCAGGCGCTTCGACTGACTTCAGCAAGAACGATGATCCCCCCGGATCGGAACAACACACGTCCACGCCCGGGTTTTCCCGATTGCCGCACACGCCTGCCAGCATGGCGCCTATCCTGCGCTCGATGAACCAAGGCTGAATGATTCTGACCTTGCGGCACCGATGCCACCCCGCAGTTTCGAACTGTTCTATTTATTCAATGAAAACAATACGTTGCACTACAACCCCCTCGCGCCTACTGAATTTCGCCATGTAAGAATCGGTCACGGCGAGGCAACGAGATGGGCGAGATTTCTGCAGGGGACGTAGTTGCGGCAATCGGCCGGAGCGACGAACTCATCATCCAGGAAACGCTGCGGACCAAGGCGACCACGCTCGAACTGCGTCGGGCGCTCGCCTTCGCAAAGGGCCCCGCCAATGCAAGCCCGGCCGCCTATCAGGCGTTGCCGGCGCGGATGCAGCGTCTCGTCGACCTGCTGACTGCTGCGCTCGAGGGATCGGCGCAGCCGCTCGGTCCCGCCCAAGGTGAGAAACCCAACCATCGGCGGGAGGACGCCCACCGTGCCGCTTGAACTGATCCATGACGAGAACACCGAGGCCGCCCGCGCCGCGCTGCGGCAGGTGGTTATGACGGCATTCTGCAACGCCTTGCACGATTCCCAGCTCGCCCCGATGACCGTGATGCGGCTCGCCGCCGAGGCAATCGGCTCGATCTATCGCGAGGTCTCCGATGCCCATCGCCATGAGGACGCTTGTCCATGCGGCTGGCGGCCGAGCCCGGAGCAGGATATCGACGCCCTGCAGGTGGCCCTGGCGCGTCTGGCAAGACCGGCGCCGATCGCCGATCTGAGGCTGGTCGAGGTTGCCGGCCGGGCTTAGATCATCGGTGATCTGAGTCTTCGGGTTTGCATCGGCTTTCCCGAAGGCCGCAATCCACTTTTCGGAACGATGCTTCAAGCGCGGGCACGCGCGAAAGCGCCAACGATCGAGGACGTGAGGACATGAACCAGAGCCAGGCGGCCCTTGCCGCAGCGCCCGGGGATGGCGAGACGCTGCTGCGCCTGCTCGAAACGCGCCGCTCGGTCGGGATGACGATGCTCAGCGAGCCGGGCCCGGATGCTGCAGCGCTGGCCCGCATCCTGACGATCGCCGCCCGCGTGCCCGATCATGGCGTGCTCGAACCCTGGCGCTTCATCGTGCTTGCGGGAGAAGCGCGCAAACGGGCAAGCGAGCGTGTCTCGCGGCTCTATGCCACCGAGAACGCGGCGATGGATGCCGAGAAGCGTGAGAAATTCACCGGGATCATCGGCCGCTCGCTGACCTATGCGCCCCTGATCGTCTTGGTCGTCAGCAAAAGCGACCCCGAGGCGCGCGTCCCGGTCTGGGAGCAGGATCTCTCCGCCGGGGCGGTCTGCATGAACCTGCTCACCGCAGCCCACGCGCTTGGCTTCGGCGCGAACTGGCTCACCGGCTGGGCCGCCTACAGCCCCGGCGTGCACGCCCTGTTCGGGCTTTCGAGCGGCGAGAAGCTCGCGGGCCTCGTCCATATCGGCACGGCGAAGGAAGCGCCGACCGAGCGCCGGCGCCCCGATATCGACGCGATCACCACCGTGTGGACGGGGACGGACTGACCCTGTTCCCGGTGAGTCTGCGTCAGACCAGCGCCGGGCTGGCAGTCGCGCCGATCGTCTGACCGAGATAGCTGCGCTCGAAGGTCTCCATCACCGTCGCCACCATCTTGCGGGCGACATGGAGTTGGTCCTCCTCGAAAGCGATGGCACGCGGCGAGTTCAGGACGATCTCGTAGCTCGGGAAGTAATCGACGAAATCGAAGCGCCGGTAGAGCTCCTCGGCGACGGCGCGCAGCACCGATTTCGAGGCGCTGTTGGCCACGATGACGTCGGCATCCTTGAACGTCGCGCCTAGCGGCACTGGCGAAACGGTGACGATGAAACGCATCTCCGGATGGCAGTGCTCGCGGATCAGCGTGATCGCGCCGAGCATGTCGTTCAAGGTCGCCTCATAGCCGTAGTCGACGAAGCGGAAGCGCTCGGGCATGCGCGAGAGCCAGGTCGGGCCGGGGTGGATATTCATGGCGAGCCCGGTCTCGGAGTCGAGCCAAGTCTCGGTCAGCCCGAGCGTGAAGAAACAGATCCGCGCGTCCCTGATTCGCGAGGTCGCGGCCGTCAGGCGCTTGCGGTTGGCAAGCGCGGTCTGCTGGTCGAGCAATCTCAGGCCGCTGGCGTGCGGATCGAACCACTGGTCAGGGGCAAGCTCGATCAGCCCTTCATTCGGATAGGGTTCGTCGAGCAGGACGCGCTTGAGCTCATGCGTCATGGACCGCACCGAGTACTTGTTGAGCGCGCCGCGACTCAAACTTCCGCGCGCCGCACCACCGCCGCGGCCCGTCGCCTCGTTCCAGCTCTCGAAATGCTCAGCGGGAACGCCATGGCCTTCGAGCAGGAGCGACAGCCCACGCATCATCAGGACGTTCTCGACCTCGCGCGCGAAGCAGGAGCCCATCGTAAAAATCGGCCAGGCCGGATCGATCTGGAACTTCGGCTTATGCTCGACCGAGAGATAGTTGCCGGTCGTCAGTCGCTCCTTGGCCATGCGCTCGGGCTTGCCCGAGATCCAGCCGCGCACCGGATTGCCGCGCATGATCGTGAGCGCGGTGCCCGCGTCGTATTCGATCTTCATGGTCTGCTCCTGCCGCTCCTGGCCGTCGACACCATGCCGCCGACCTCTTTCAGGGTGTTCGGTTCAGGCGCCCCCACAGCTTACGCGCTGCGGGGAAGCTCGCCCTCCCCCTTCAACAATCAGGGTTCAGGACAACGGGTCAGCCTCACATCCGGTGGGGAACGCCGTTCCTGTCGAGGAAGTCACGCATGCGGTCGTAGGAGGCGGCATAGCTCTTCGCGAGCGTGTTGAGCTGCGCTTCCTGATAGACGGCTCGCCACCCGCCTTCGGCGAGGGCGGACTCCGGCACGACAGGGATCTTCAGGGTCTCGGCCAGCTCCTGGCTGCGCGTGTCATAGGCGACGAGAACGCCCGGCACGCCCTGCGCCACCGCCGGCAGCACGCCGTGGACGCGGTAGCCGACCGCAAGATCGAGCCCCTGCGCAAACGCGTCATAGCGCTCGACATCGAAGAAGGTGAAAAGCTGTTTCTCGTAGATCCGGCGCATCGCCGCATCATCGGCGCCGCTCCACCAGCCGGTGTGAACGAACTCGGCCACCGCCTTCTCCATCGCCTTCTCGTCGCGCAGGAAGAAGGCTTTCTCCTCCTGCTCGCCATGCGAGGACATCACCATCTCGCTCTGGCGATCGACCTTGAGAAGCGCGGCCTTCTGGTTGCGCAGATAGGCCTCCGGGTCGGCGGTATAGCTCTTGTCCGCCTCGCGCCTGAGGCTGAAGGCGACCTTGCGGATCTCGCGCTGGTCCGGAACCCGGATGGCGAGATCGCGCTTGCGGGTCCGAAAGATCGAGGGGCAGCCGACCACCTCGACATTGCGAATGCCGTTATGGCGCAGCGTCTCGGCGCTGAAGGCGCCGCGCACGCCAATGGCGGCGCAGCGGTCGGAAACGATCTGCCAGAACCGCTTCGAGGCGTCCGGCAGTTCAATGGCGCGGTTCTGGCTCGCCTGCGCGCCGACGCCGATGGCGTAGACCGGCAGCTTGACCTTCTCCAGCACCTCGACGGCACGGAACCACTCCATCTTTTCATGGATGAAATTCGAGCCGCGGACGAAGACGTAGTCGAACTCGCTGGCATAGCGCTCGATATCGGCCTCTGTCGGATTCATGATCTTCATCGGCTCGAGATGCGCATAGCGCAGCAGCTTGAGCGTCGAGTCGAAGACGATCATGTCGCCGATGTTGAAATAGTCGGAGAGTAGCTTCTCCATCGGTGCCCGGTACCAGCGCACCTTGTCGTGCTCGTAGACCTCTCCGGCCGGGTAGATCACCAGTGCGCGCAGCTTTTTCTCGGTCGCGATCGGGGCGAGGCCCGAGCCGGGCGCGATCTTGCCGCTCTCGGCATCGAGCACCGCAATCTCGCGCGGTCGACCGTCCGCGAGCCTGGGCAGCGGGATGGTGAGCTCGGCGACGACGGCATCGCCGGTTATCACCGCGCCCGGCTGGATCGTCGCATAATCCTGGCCGTCGAGCCGCAGGCGCAGCGCCGGCCAGGCCCCATCGGGACGCCTCGCGACGGAGACGACGATCTCGTTCGTTGTGGCACGCAGAATTTTCAAGGCTGGTCCTTCACGATGTGAATCTTGACGCGGACGAGGTCGCGCTCGGGACCGAGCTTGCAGTCCTTCACCCGCATCCGGGTCATGAACAGGAACGCCTCGTCCCCGGTCGTTTCGAAATTGCGCGAGGTGGAGTCGGGGTCGGCAACCGCGCCATAGGCGTAGCGGGTCGTGTCAGCGCAGTTCTTGCTCCACATCGTCGGATGCACGACGAGCGTCTGCAGCGGCGACCAGCGCAGCAGATCCGCGGACCAGCTATAGGCGACGCGGCCGCCCGCGATCCCCTGGCTGGGGTCGGGACCGAGATGGAGCACCGCCAGATAAAGTCCGCTCGGCTCGTGCTTCGTGACGGAGCCGACCGTGGTCGGCAGTCCCTTGAGCGGCTGGCAGGGCTTCGCCTGCGACAGGTCCTCGCGATAGGGATCGACCGCGCGCACCGTGTAGTCGGTGCCGTCAAAGGCCCGCCACGAGGCGGCATCCTTGATGTCGGTGCTGCGGAACAGGCAGACGCCACCCTTCTGGCCCTCGCCGCCGGTGGTCGCGATCAGCGCATACCAGGCGCCGTCCCGCTCGATGATGTTGGACGGGTTGAAGAAACCGCGATGGCGCCCCTGGCCGACATCCTGGCGGAACGCCGGCGCGGCGACGAGCTGGCGCGGCTCTGCGCTGAAATGGCGCCCGCCATCAGTCGAATGCGCTGCCGTTACGACATTGTACCAGCAGCTCATCCTGTCCTTGAAGCGGCAGGCATTGCCGTAGCGGTCGGCATGGTATTCCGCATGCATCAGCCCGAAGACGTCGCGACCGTCGCTGGTCCATGTCGCGGTCAGCCAGTTCTTGTCGCTGAACTCGCTCGGGTCCGGACTGCTCTTGGCCTCGAAGGAGACCGAACAGGAAATCCCGATCCGGTCGAGGCTGGGGCCGGCCATGGCGCGGTTGCGGTAATTGCTGGCGAAGGCGACCACCGCGCCGTTCTGATTGCGGAAGGCCCGCAATGGCGCGTCTGGAATATGCCATTCCTCGCAGCGCTGGCGCGACCAGGCGTAGACGGTCTCCTCCGTGGCGCCGGGAACGATCTCGACGCGATAGCCGGGAGCCTGCGCAAATGACAGGTGCGGAACGGCGAGCAGCGGCAAGGCCGCCAGCGTGGCCGCAAGGATGGTGCGTTCCACCATCAGGCCACCTTTCGTTCGGCCTCGGGAATGGCGGGGGCGACCGCCGCCCTGACCGCCGGGGCGCGCATCTTGGTGTCGACCTTGTTCTCGACCAGGAAGTCGCGCATCGCGGCGTAGACCTGGGCATAGGTCGTGTTGAAGCGGTCGAACCGCGCCTGATCCCAATGCTCCTCCAGCCTGAAATCCTGGCCGGAGAAAACGTCGAAGCTCGGGATCTGGAAGGTCTCGGCGAACTCGACCGTGCGGCTGTCATAGGTGAAGTAGATCGAGGGCGTGCCGTTGGCGAGCGCCATCAGGTTGCCGTGCAGCCGGTAGCCCAGCACGAGGTCGAGGCTGCGTACGAGATTCTCGTAATCGGCAACCACGTCCGAATAGAACATCCGGCCGCGATAGAGCGCCTCCATCGCCTCATCGAGGTACCAGGAGGTGGCCCACTCGTTTCCGCGCAGCGCCGCCATCGCCTCCTCCTTCTGCTCCGGCGTTCCCAGCGCGAGTTTCTTCTCCTCGATCTCGCCCTGCGCCATCAGCGTCGCCTCGAACCGGCCCGCCAGCGACTTCACGAGGTCGCGGTGGAAGGTGAGGTAGCGCTTGATGTCCTGCGCATAGGTCGGCGAGACCTCGCGCCGCAGCGTGATGCCGACCTTCTTCACGCTGTCGAGCGCAGGCAACTTGATCGCGAGATCCGGCCTGTTGGCGCGGAACGCCGTGGGGCAACCGATGATCCGGACATTCTTGATGCCGATCTCGTTGAGAATCTCGGCCGAATAGGTGCCGCGCACGCCGAGCGAGGCGGTCGAATCCGCCATCAGCCTGAGCACGGTCTTGGTGTCCTCGCTGAGCTCCAGCTTGCCGCTGACCGGCGCCTGCGCGCCAATGCCGAAGGCGATGACCGGTATCTTTAGCCGGCGCAGCACATCAGCCGTCTGGTTCCATTCCATCTCGGCATGGACATAGTTCGAACCGCGCAGGAAGACGTAGTCGTATTCCGCGTTCAACCGGTCGATCAGCGCCATGTCCGGATTGGCGATCGGCAGGACGTCGAGCTTCTCGAAATTCAGCAGCTTCAACGAGGAGTCGAAGACGAAGGCGTCGCCGATATTATGGTAGTGGTTGATATGGCTCGCGAGATCCGCGTGCTGGTACCAGCGCACATTGTCATGGTCGTAGACCTCTCCCGATGGGATCATGACGAGGATGCGGGCCATGGTTCTGTCTCCCCTGGTTTTCGTGTCGGCTTCTTCTGGCATCAGGCGATCATCGGCGTGGCCGCGCGGCTGGCCGGAACCGGCATGCCGCGCTGCTCGATC
This sequence comes from Allobosea sp. 05T433, assembly GCF_056396065.1. Taxonomy (NCBI): domain Bacteria; kingdom Pseudomonadati; phylum Pseudomonadota; class Alphaproteobacteria; order Hyphomicrobiales; family Alloboseaceae; genus Allobosea; species Allobosea sp. 05T433. Next base: position 146,784 of record NZ_JBFTKS010000009.1, read on the forward strand.
AGGCGCTGGTAGAGCGCGATATGCTGGGCGGCGCAGTCGATATGGGTGAGCGGACGGGTGATCCCGGCGCGCAGGCGCGACCAGAGATCGGGCTCGCTCAGGGCGCGCGTCATGCAGTCGACCAGATCCTCCGAGCTGCCCGAGCGGAAATGCAGGCCGTTGACCTCGTCGACGATCTTCTCGGCCATGCCACCGATATTGCTCGAAAGGATCGGGCGGCCGTGGAAATAGGCCTCCTGGATCACGATCGGCGAGTTCTCCCACCAGACCGAGGGCATCACCACCCAGTCGACCGAGCGCATCAGGTTCGGCATCTCGTGGTTCTGGAAGGCACCGCAGAAACGCACCCGCCGGCCGGCATTCTCGACGAGTTCGGCGAACTTCTTCTTGTAGGCCTCGGGCTGGCGCTCGAGATTGCCGCCATAGACGAGCAGGATGGAATCCTCACCCCAGACGGCTTCCGGGATGCGGGTGACCGCATCGATCAGCACATCCGCCCCCTTGTAGGGCGTGAGCTGGCCGAAATAGGCGAAGCGCGAACGCCGTGCCGTCTTGTCCGGCAAGGGCCGGGGCGGTGCGACCTCGGCAACGTCGATGCCGTTCTCGATCACCGAGAAGCGATCGGCCGAGAGGCCCCAATCCTGGTAGCGCTCGGCCAGGAAGCGGCTCGGCGAGATGAAATGATCGGCGAGATTGAGCATGCCCCGGATGAAGGTCTCGCGCGCCAGGAAGCGGCCGGGCGCGATATCCGGGAAGCAGGCATTGCAATCGGTCGGCGAGGCCCGGTAGCAGAGCTTGAAAGCGCCGGTCTTCACCATCTGGCCGTGATGATGGCAGATGCTGAGATATTCGTGGAAGGTCACCACGATGAGAGCGTCGGGCAGCGTGTCCCGCACCGCGAACAGGCATTCGAGCCCGAGCCCGATGAAATGGTGGAAATGCACCACATCCGGCTTCAGGTCGCGCAGCACGCGGACGAAATCGCGCTCAATCTCCTCGGTGTTCCGGTTCGAGAGCAGGAAGTGATCGTATTCCTCGGCGTAGTAGAGTAGCTCGCCGCCGCGCTGGCGCAGGCTCATCAGTGCCGTACCGGCGTGACGCGGCGTCGGCGAGCCGACACGGGCAAGGTAATGCGCGTCGAGGCCTTCGCTTGCCTGCAGGCCCTTGTGCAGATTGTAGGAGGCGATTTCGGCGCCGCCGAGAGACAGGGTCGGGTGTCCATGGGACACGACGAGTACGCGCATCATCATCCTCGCATGTTCGAAACGGCCAGCGCCCAGCGACGGTCGAAGCTGGAGCGGTCGGCGAGCTGGGCAAGCGAGACCAGATGCGGCCGCGCCATCTCGCCATCATCGACGACGTAAACCTCGACCTCCGGCACCCAGAGCGAGGGGAAGCCGTTCATCCTGAGCTTCAGGCAGAGATCGAGGCCCTTTTCGGCCGTCGTGAAGTAGTTGCGGGCGAAGCCCCCGGCTTCGATGAAGGCGGCGCGCGACATCACACAGCATTCGGTGGCGCCGGCCGCGACTTCCATCGGACCGAGATTGCCGATCGCCTCCAGGGGATAGCCGACGAAGCGATTGAAGACACGCCGGCTCGGCCCCTCCCCTTCCATCCAGGCGCCGGCCCAGCGGATCGAGTTGTCTTCGAAAAGCAGCGTGGGGCTCGCGACGCATTGTCCGCCACGCGCCTTGAAGGCGCGCTCGAGCCGGCCAAGCCAACCGGGCATGCGGATCTGCGCGGCCCCCGAGAGTAACGCGATGGTCTGGAAGCGGCAGGCGCGCGCGCCGGCCTCCATCGCGTCGCAGGCGTCCTCGACCCCATCGACGAGCGCAAGCCGCACGGCGAGGCCGTAGAAGCGAGCAAGCCGGCGTGCCTCGGCACCGACCCGGTCAAAGCTCTCGCCGGGGACCGCGAGCACGATAGGCACCGGGCGTATCTCGGGGTCGATCGCGAGCAGGGCGAAGAGCGAGGAGAGCTCGCGCTGGCGATGGTCGAGGCCGATCACCAGCCCCAGATTCGCATCAGCCTTGAAGGCGCCGATATCGATGGTCTCGATCACGCGCGGCGGGGCGATCTCGGCGGCCTGCAAGGCGGGAGCGATCTGGCGTTCGACCACCGAGGCTGCGGTCGAGGATTTCGGATCAAGCAGCGCGAAGACGCGTTCGAGCGTCCGCCGCGGCTGGCCGCGCCCGGCCTCCAGGGGCAGGAAGGCAGGGCCGGATCCCTCGATCTCGAACTCGAGATAGAGCGGCTGGCCGGGCTCAGGCGTGAGCTTCGGTGCGAAGACGATGAAGCCGTGGCTGTTGCGCCGGCCGCCGAGCATATGGGCAAAGCGCGGATCGCCTGCAAAGGCATCGGCGACGTCCGGACGCGACACGCGTGTCCAGACGCGGTCGAGCACGCAGGATTGGCTTCCGGAGCGCAGCGTCACCGCGCTGACATGACGGTCCGGATCGAACAGCCAGCCGATGATCAGGGTGCCGGTGCCCTCCACGATGGTCGCGTCGTCGATGCCGGCCCGCACCGGCGCCTCCAGCAATGCGACCGTGTCCCGGCCATCGAAGCGCTGCGAGGCACGCCGGAGCTTGTCGGACGTCGCCTGCGGCGCGCTGCCGCGCTGCAGCCCGTCGCGCAAATGGCCGGGAACCGTGATCGGTTCGAGCAGGACATGGCGCTCATAGACATCGAGCGCGCGCCAGCCATCCGTGGCGCGGAAGAACAGCCGCTCGATCTCGCTGGGATGGCGGATCTGGCATTCTTCCAGCAGGCCGAAGAAGCCTCGCGCGCCGTCGGCAAGATCGTCGCGCTCGAAGGTTCCTGCCTCCAGAACGGCGAAGGACAGCCCGCCATGGGCGATCAGCAGCTTGGTCCGGCCTGCCGTGAAATCGGAGGTCCAGCCCTGAATGAAAACACCGTCGTCGATCGGCCCCATGACCTCGACGAAGCCGCCGGGCTTGGCGATCGACTGGAGCAGCATCGAGGCTGCGCGCAGGCGGCGTGGATTGGGTTTTCCGGCGAGCAGGATCTCCAGGAGCCCGTCGACAACCATCGGGAAAGCCTGCCCCGAATCCTCGGCAAGGCCGGCAAGGAAGGATTGCAGCGGCAGCGGCTTCGACGCCAGCACGAGGCGCAGCGGCCGGCCGGGGCGACCGAGCAGCAGGGCGCCGGAACCGGAGCGGTCGGTCGCGGGCGCGGGTGCGAGGCAAAGGAAGCCGATGGCTGCCGAGGCTTCGGCCTGCGGCCGGCGCCAGGTCAGCGCCATGGTCTCGGCCTTGTTGCGCGGATTGCCGTCGACGGCGACAGGCACCTTGCCCGGCATCGCGTCGCAGGTGCTCATGATCAGGATGGCGTTCTCGCCGAGCGGCGTCCAGGCGACGGTCGGCGCCGGGCTGATCCGGGTCTGATCGGGGACGATCACTTCACTCATCGCATCACCGGTCCAGCAGGATCAGGGTCAGGGTCACGAAAGACATCAGCGCGGCGAGCCCGGAGAGCGAGCCGAGCAGGATGGTCGCCTGCCGCATCGGGCGCTGCGCCTCCTTGCGGATCGTGACCAGGCGCTCGTCGAAGCTGCGTAGCGTCGCATCGAAACGGAGCTGGAAGACATCGAGCTCGGCCAGGCGCTGGGAAATATGGTCGGCGCGCGCGGCCTCCGCGGCCTCGTCGCGCTGTACACCGCTGCCTGCCATGCGCGTCGTCATCTCGTCGAGTTTCTCGACGAGTTCCTTCTGGGCGAGCTGCCCACGCCGGTTGAGCGCGATCAACGCCTCGACGCGATCGAAGAAGCGCGCAAGCGGCACCGCGATCGCAGCCTCGGCTGCGAGCTCGGCCGGCGGCGGCAATCTGAGCTCGAGCTCGACATCCGTGCTCGGAGAGACGCCGACGATGCTCAGTCGATCGCGGGCTGCGACCAGCGTGTCATCGAGTTCCATCGCAAAGGCATGGCGCCCGTCGCCAATGCCGTTGCGGCGAAGGTCGATGCGGCTCTGGTCGGCGACGGCTTCCATCGCAACCCGCCCATCAAGCTTGAGCCGGACCTTGAGCCGCTCGTCGGGACGGGTCTCATCCCAGATCCAGCCATGCAGGCGGTTGCCGTCGAGGGCATCGACACGGCCATTGAGGCGCGCCGGCACGACATTGGGCAGCCGCTCGGTTCCGTCGGGATCGCGCATGACCGTCATGCCGCCTCCGCGAGTGTGAGCCTGTCGAACAGCGCGAGATGCGCCGCGGTGCATTCAGCGATGGTCGGCTGGGGCCGGATGCCGTCGACGAGGCGATCCCACAGGCCCTTCTCCTCGACCGCGCGCCGCAAGGTGCGGGCAAGCTGGGCCGGATCGCCCGGGCGGACATGCAGCCCGTCGATGCCGTCCCGCACCATCTCGGCCATGCCACCGATACCGCTGGCGATGACGGGGCGGCGGTGCTGGAACGCCTCCTGGATGACGAGCGGGGCATTCTCCCACCAGATCGAGGGCATCACCACCCAATCGATCTCGGCCATCAGCTCCGGCATCTCCTCGCGATGATAGGGGCCGCAATGGGTCACCATGCCGTCCGAGGCCGCGAGCGCCGCCTCGAACTCCGCAATGAAGGCCTCGCTCTGGAACGGGGCCCCGCCATGGATGCGCACTTCGAAGCCGCGCAGGCCCGAGGCACTGAGCAGCGAGGCTGCCTTGACCAGCTCCAGCACCCCCTTCCAGGGATTGACGTTGCCGAAATAGCCGAAGCTGGCGCGGGGCCCGCGCTTGGCCCGGTGCGGTGCCGGTTCGCGAGCCGGGCGCGCGTTCTCGATGACGTCGATGCGGTCGCCCGCCAGCCCCCAGTCGACATAGCGCTGGCGCAGGAAGCGGCTCGGCGCGACGAACTGATCGACCGCTGCAAGATGGGTCTTCAGGAAGCGCTCGCGCAGCAGGAAGCGGTCGGAGCCGATTCCGGGAAAGCAGCCCCGGCAGCGTGTCGGAGAGGCCGCGGTGCAGCGCTCCTTGTCGGTCGGCCGCACCATCAGCCCGTCATTATGGCAGATCGGGTAATAGTCATGCAGCGTCATCACGATCTTCACCGCCGGCAGGAGGCGCCGCGCCAGCGTCAGGAACTCGGCCCCGATCAGCACGAGATGGTGGATGTGAATCACATCCGGCCGGTATTCCTGAAGCAGGCTGGCGAGATCCTGGAGTGTGCCGTAGTGATCGATCTGGCTGAGATAGAAGCGGTCGAAATGGCCGCTCCACAGCAGGACATCGCCATCGGTTCCGGTAGCCTGCAAGGCCGTGCCGGGATGCGCCTCACGGTGGATCGCGTTGGTCGCGCCGAGGAAGAGCACGTCGCAGCCCTGCTCGCGATAACCACCGGCGAGGTCATGAGCCAGAATCTCGGTGCCACCGGGATGCAGATCGGGATGGTTATGCGCGACGACGAGGATGCGGCGGCTCATCGGCTGCGCTCCGGCTTGGTCGCGATCAGCACGTCCTGGTAATGTGGTGCGTTGATGCCGCGCCAATGGCCGCGTCCAAGGCTCTCGACGAGCAGCCCGGCAGCTTGCGTCTGCGCGATCAGGAACTCCTCCTCGATGCCGGCGGCAGCGAGCGGTGCCTCCTCGATCGCGTACCAGCCCGGCCCATCACGCCAGCGCTTGAATTTCAGGCGTTCCTGTCCCGTCGGCTGCCCGTCAATGGCGAAGGCGGTCAGGAACAGGCGTCCGCCCGGCGCAAGCAGGCGGCAGGCCTCCTTGAGGTAGACCGTCAGTTCCTCCGGCGGCAGATGCGTCGCCACAGAGACCATCGTGATGAAATCGAAGCTCTGGTTCGCGAAGCCGAAAGCGACTTCGGTGCCGGGCAGCGAACCCTGCGGATTGTAGAGGGGATGAGCGATGTCGAGCCGCTGAAAGCGGAAGCGTGGGTAGACCGGCGTGATCGTCTGGGCACACCAGAGGATGCCGTCCATCACGGGGTCGACGCCGTCATAGCTCGCTTTCGACGGATCGAGATACTGCGTCAGCGGCACCGCCATGCGGCCGATGCCGCAGCCGATGTCGAAGACCCGCTCCGTCGGCTTCAGGCGGCCGATCCGGACGTAATGGCCCAGGAATTCCGCGCCGATCTCGCGGTAGTCGCCGTCACCGACAAAAATGTTCTCGGCCGGCGGATGCGGCAGGAAGCGGTTGGTACGGATATGGTCGAGCAGCCAGTCGAATTCCTTGCCGGGGGGGCTGAGGATCGCGCCCGGGCTGGGCTCTATGGGACGCAGTGCCAGGGTCGCCGTCATGCAGCGCTTGCCCTCCTGAGGACGGTGCGGGGAAGAATGTCGGGATCGCGCGCGGGCGCGGCCTTGCGCGGCAGAGCCGATTCATCGGCCATCAGCGCTTCGATCTGGGCGTCCCAGCGGCCCGTCTGCAGCCAGGCATTGTGCTGCGAGGCAACGCCGCGGGTGTAATCCAGGCTCTTGGAGATCGACTGGCGCTCGAGATGGTAGAGCGCGACGGACGGCACATACTTGATACCGAAGCCGGCCTGCCGGATCTTCAGGCAGAGGTCGCTATCCTCGTAGTCGCCGATGACATAGCTGTCGTCGAAGCCACCGACCTCGTTGAAGAGCGCACGCGGCAGCACGATGCAGGCACCGGTGACGCCGGGTACGAGCCGCTCGACATTGGCGGGCCGATAGCTGCCCGGCATGCCCTTGAAGTAATGATGGTTGAGCCAGACGCCGTGACGGTCCCGCTTGAAAAGGAGGCCGGCATGCTGCAGCGAGCCGTCGTCATAGAGCAGTTTCGGCCCGACTGCGCCGACACGCCCGCGCCGGTCGAGCTTGCGCGCCAGCGCGGGCAGCCAGCCGGCCTCGCTCGGGATCACATCCGAATTGACCATGGCGAGCACATCGCCACGCGCCGCCTCGGCCCCGGCATTGCAGGCGGCCGAGAAACCGCCATTGCGGCCCATCACCACGAGCTGGATCGCCAGGCCATAGGCAAGGTGCAGGCCGCCGAGCAGATGCGCGACCTCAGCCTCATGCTCGGGGGAATCGAGCACATAGATCAGCTCGGCCTTCTCGACGAACCAGGGATCAGCCGCAAAGGCTGACACCTGGATCCGCAGAAAGTCATAGACCCGGTAGAGCGGGACCACGACCGAGACACTCGGCCGGTCCGGCAAGGAGCCGATCGTCCGCACACGTGGCTCCGGCAGGCTGTCGCGCAGCGCGGACTGGCACGCGGCAAGCACGGGAGCGAGGCTCTGCTGCAGGATTTCAGCCGTGAGATGCTGCGGCGGGATCGAGGCCAGGGCCCGGGCGCGGATGGTCGCAATGTCGGCGGGCTGCGGCGCCGGGCGCAGGAAAAGCGTGGTCCCCGATCGCAGCTTCAGCTCGCAGCGCGGCTGCAGGACAGGAGCGCCGCCGGCATAGTCGGGCACGAGACCCAGGAAGCCGGTCACGGCTCGGTTGTCGCCGCCGGGCTCTGCCATCACGGCCGGGAACCGCGCGATCCGGTCACCGATCGGGCTCGGCGCGCCGGTGCTGCGGTGTATGAGGATCTGATCGAGCAAGCCGTCCAGGTCGCGGTACCAACCACCGAGCAGCAGGCCGGCAGAGGTCGAGACGGCGAGATCGAGCTCGGCCGAGGGCAGGTCGTCGTGACGACGGACGCTCTGGACCGGCAAGGGCAGTCGCCTCTGCATCTCGATCGCGAGCAGGCGCCCCTGTTCGGACTGGCCGGCCAGTTGCTCGACGAGCCAGCTGCGCAGATCGTCGCGCTCACTGGCCTTCCCGGCCCACCAGCGGCCAAGCGTCGGCGCCGTGGCGCGCTCGGGAAGGGCCCGGACGATCAACCCGACATCGCTTTGCAGGACGAGCAGCCCCGCTCCGCGCGGCTGGGGCTCATCAAGGACTAGGTGCAGCGAGCGGCGGGCACTCCGGTCAGGTTTGCCGAGCCTCGGATTCGCAGCGATACGCGTCAGGCTTGCGGGGCCGAGCCAGTATGCCACCTTGATCGCGTCGAGGCGCCCGGGCACCGAGGATTCAAGAAGGATCTTGCCGTCGGGCAGCGCAGCGACCGGCAACACAGGCGTCGGTTTGCGGGAAAGTGCGAGCAGGAACTGGCGCAAGAAGGCGAGATAGGCGGTCGTCTCCCGCAGGTTGAACAGGGTTGGCCAGGTCGCGATCAGGGCGTTTGCCAGGGCAATCCTCGCGGCCGGCGTCAGCTCGCGCAGAATCTCGGGCGCCTCCGCCATTGCATGCACGAATTCGGGATCGAAGGAGACGGCCTGATCCGGACCGAGATTGCCACCGGACAAGGTCGCGACGATCTCGTCATGGCCGGAATGCCGGAAGACAGAGACGATCCGGGTGCGCCCGTCGCCTAGACCCAGCGTCAGCGAGGCGGAGGAAACGCGCCGCTCCCGGCTTGCCAGCGATACGACCTGCCGATCAGCGAGCGGTCCGTCGAGGCTCCAGCTCAGCAGGAACACGGAACCACAGAGCCGCAGCAACTCGGGATTGGAGTTTTGGTCTCCGACCAACTGGGTCGTCGTGATCGTCAACATGGCTCAACTTCCGACGTGTCAGGGTGCGACGCCGGCCGGGAGTAGCCGGCGTCGCGAGGTCGTTACGCGACGGTGAAGTAGGAGTTCGGATCGCTCTGGACGTCCTCGGCGGTGACGCCGACGAGAGTGAGCGAATCGCCGTTGCCGAGATCGACAACCGCATTGCCGTTGACCGTCGTCGTCCGCGCGGCGAGGTCGTCTGCCGAGGTAACGCCGGTGCCGTTGATGTCGGAGGCGATCTGCAACATGTCGTGACCGGCATCGAAATCGAGCACGAGATCGTTGCCGCCGCCCCCTTCGAAGACGAAGACGTCGTTGCCGGCACCGCCGGACAGGATGTCGTTGCCCTCCCCGCCGAAGAGCAGGTCGTCGCCCGAACCACCCTGGAGGATGTCGTTACCCTCGCCGCCCATCAGGACATCGTTGCCCGAGCCGCCCTGGAGCAGGTCGTTGCCGAGACCACCCTCGAGCACGTCATTGCCGGAGCCGCCCTGGAGGATATCGTTCCCTTCGCCACCGATGAGAACGTCGTTGCCGGAGTCGCCCTGCAGCAGGTCGTTCCCCTCRCCACCCATGAGCACGTCATCCCCCTGGCCGCCGGAGAGCAGATCATTGCCCTCGTCGCCGGAAAGGACATCGTCGCCTTGACCGCCGAAGAGGATATCACGCCCCTCGCCACCGAAGATGACGTCATCGCCTTGGTCGCCGAAGAGGACATCGTCGCCGTCTTCGCCGAACAGGACGTCTGCTCCATGGCCGCCCTTGACGACGTCGTCGCCGGCACCGGCATGAATCACATCGCTGAACCGTGTCCCGATCAAGAAGTCGTCGAACGCGCTGCCTTCTATCGTGGCCATAGTCACCTCCTGGAAATGAACTGAGGCGCCCCGAGGGTCTCGGCGCGCATTCGCCAAAACACCTCGCAAAACGGCGCCGCCCCAATGACGAGCAGATGGCTCGTCATTGCTCAACGGAGTTAAGCCTACCGAATATGTGCGATGCAGCAAGAGATTTGTTGTGACAATATTATGGCGTGAAAAGATTTACTGGCGTTAATTCTCTAATTGCCAGGCGTTATACATTGAATGAATTTCAAAATTCGAAATATAAATCGAAACGTATTCTTACTTTGCTGAATTCACTATGAAAATTCACACCGGCCGCCCCTGTTCAGTCCTCGCGGAATGCCCGGTTGAAGCTCTCGGCGAAGGGGGCCAGCAGATAGTCCACGGCGCGCCGCGAGCCGTTCACGATCAGGACCTCTGCGGCCATGCCGGCATGAAGGGTGACCTTGTTCTGGGCGAGACTCTCTGGCGTGATCTCGGCCCGGACAATGAAATAGGCGACGCCGGACTTCTCATCGACAAGCTGGTCGGCAGCGACATAGGTCACCTTCGAGATCAGCGGCGGCATCAGCCGCGCATTGAAGGCGGTCAGCCGCACCCGCGTCTCGGCACCGAGCTTGACCGAGTCGATGTCACGCGGATCGACCTTGGCCTCGACGATCAGGGGCTCGCGCTCGGGCACGATGTCGAGAATGGCCTCCCCGGCGGCAATCGCACTTCCGGCGGTCCGCGCCCGGATATTGGCGACGATACCCTCCTGCGGGGACATGACCACGAGGCGGCGCAGCACGTCCTCAGCCTGGACGATGCGCTCGACTACCTCGGACAAGGAGAGCTGGCTATCCTGCAGATCCTTGGCGATCTCGTTTTGCCGTTCGAGGCCGAGCGAGGTGATCTCGAGCTGCGCGCCTGCGACCGCCTGCTCCGCCTTGGCCTTGCGGGCCGCGGCCTCGCCACTGCGTCCGGCAAGCTCGCTCTGCTTGGTCTGGAGTTCGACAAGCTGGCTGCGCTTGGCATAGCGCTTCTCGTAGAGGTCCCCGACCACGCGGACCTCCTCGTCGATCAGGCTACGCTGAAAGCGCGTCGCCTCGATCTGGGCCTGAAGCGCCTCGGTCTCGGCCTGATGCTGCTCGATGACACGTTTCTGGATGCTGATGCGCCCGTCATAGACCTGGGTGCGCGCCTGGAAGAGCTTGCGTTCCGCTCTGATCACCTCCTGCGCAATCGGCGTTCCGGCCATCTTGAGATCATCGGGAAAGTCGATCTCCGTCGCGTTGTTCTGCTCGGCGCGCAGCCGGGCCAGCCTGGCCTCGAAGCCGACGCGCTTGCCGTGGAGCTGCTGCAGCTCGGCGCGGGCACGTGCATCCTCGAGCCTCAGCAGGGGCTCATCCTTGACGACGCGGTCCCCTTCAAGCTTGAGCAGCATCTTCAGGACGCCGCCTTCGAGATGGCTGACGGTCTTGCGCTTGCTGTCGACCACGACGGTACCGACCGCGACGGCGGCATTGTCGAGCCTTGCCGTCACCGCCCAGGCCCCGAAGCCGCCGAAGCCGATCGCGATCGCGCTGACACCGGCCAGCACGAGATTGCGCAGCGAGGGCATCCGCTCCTCCGGCTCCTCGACGGGGGTCACCGGAATGAGCGCGCGGCTCGTGCTCATGGGGGCTGGGAGCTTGCTCATGCCGTCACCTCGCGGGGCTTGCTCATGCCAGTCTGCGACTTGGGTTCGATCTCGACGAGGCCACCAGGCGTGATCATGCCGGCGATCGCTGAACGCGGTCCGAACTGAGCGATCCTGCCCTCGCGCAGCACCAGGATCTTGTCGACGATCTGCATCACCGAGGGGCGATGCGCGATCAGGATGACCATGGCACCGCCCTCGCGCGCGGCATTGATGGCGCGAATCAGGCTCTGTTCGCCTTCCGCATCAAGATTGGCATTGGGCTCGTCCAGCACCAGCAGGCGCGGCGCGCCGTATAGCGCCCGGGCAAGGCCGATACGCTGGCGCTGGCCGCCCGAGAGCTTGAAGTCGCCGTCATTGACGTTCGTGTCGTAGCCGAGCGGCATGCGCCCGATCAGCTCATGCACGCCGGCAGTCCGAGCGGCCTCGAGAATGGCCTGCGGCTCCGGAATCCGCATCCGGGCGATATTGTCGGCGATGGTACCGTTCAGCAGCGAGACCGATTGCGGCAGATAGCCCACCATGGCGCCGAAGGAGGCGCGCTCCCAGAGATAGACATTGTGACCGTCGAGATAGACGCCGCCGACATTCGGCTTCAGAACCCCGACGAGCAGCCGCGCCAGAGTCGATTTGCCGGCTCCGGACGGGCCGACGATGCCGAGCACTTCGCCCGGCGCCAATGAGAACGAGACACTCTTGATGACGGTCTGCTCTGCCCCGGTCGGAGCGTAGACGACGCGGTCGATCACCAGATCGCCCTGGGTCGGTGGATTGGCGGTGGTCTGGCGCCGTGACGAGCCGAGCAGCAGCAGATCGCGCACGCGCTTCCACGCGGCGGCCGCGAGCACCCATTGCCGCCAGTCGGATATCATCGAATCGAAAGGCGCCAGCAGGCGGCCGAGCAGGATGCTCGCCGCCATCAGCGTGCCCACCGAGACTTCGTTCCTGATGATCAGCGTGGCACCGGTCGCATAGATCGCGAGCTGCATCGTCATGCGCGACGCGCGGGTCACCGCTGCAATCAGCTTGCCGCGGCGCGTGCCGAGATCGAGCAGCTCGATCATCGCCACCTGTTTGCCGCGCCAGCGCCTGGCCAAAGCCGGCAGCATACCCATGGCCTCGATCGTCTCGGCGTGGCGCAGGCTGGCGCCGACATCGTTGATGCTGGCGACGCCTTCTTCGTTGGCCTCCTTCAGCACACGGCGCGTCAGCACGTCGGAGAGCACGCCGAGCATCAGCAATATGATCAGCGAGATCGCGCCGACGAGCCCATAAACCGGGTGGAAGGCAAAGAGCACGGCAAGGAAGATCGGCGACCAGGCCGCCTCGAGCGGCGTCGCGATGGCCGAGCTCGCGATGAAATAGCGGATATCGTTCAGGTCGCGAATCGCCTGGGTGGCCTGGGCCGAGCCCTGTTCGAGCGAAGCACTGACCGCCGCTTCCAGCGCCGGCAGATTGAGGCGCCGGGCGAAGCCGCTTGCCATGGTCTGGAAGGTCAGGGAGCGAATGAACTCGATGGCACCATAGAGAACGAGACCAGCGATCGCGATCACCAGCAGCATGGTGAGCGTGTCGAAGCTGCGGCTGACGATGACGCGGTCCTGCACCTGCACCATGAACATCGGCACTGTCAGCAGCAGGATGTTGACGCAGAAACTCAGGAAGGCCGCATAGGCAAGGCCACCGGCAAAGGAGCGCTGCAGTTCACGGATCAAACCATCGGGCGCCGAAGCTGCGACCTTCATTCATATCTCCGTTGCAGAGGGTCCGGATCGGCCAGGGTGACGGCCAACCATCAACCATGAAATATCGCCAGCAGGGACACGATCGAATACTAGCTTGTTGCGCTAGGCGTGTCGTTATGATGACAGATAAAGAATCGAATATCTGCGATTATTAAAGAGGAATATGGCCAAAAAACGCAATACTTTGAATTTTGAAACAGTTTATACATATCAAAAAATTGCTACAATCTTAGTTTCCACATATCGCCGATGGCATGTGCTTTGCGTATAGGCTATTCCACTCCAGAAGGGGTTTTCTTCGGGCGGGGTGCCCATTTTCAAACCAGGCGGAGTAGAGAATGCATTCGAAACCGCAATACGGCGCCCAGTTCCTGGGTGCCGCAGTCAACGGCCAGCCCGGCCGACCAGAGCGGAGAACTGATTCGGACAATGGAATTTCGAGGAACACCGTCACCCAGCTCGACCTCGCCCGCCTGATCGACAGGGTCCACCGGCGTTTTCTCGACTATCTGCGCCTGGAGTTGACCCGGCTGGGCGTCGATGATGTTTCGCCCTCGCAGGTGATGGTTCTGCTGACGATCGGCACTGGGGAGATCGCGGTGCGCGACCTGCTCGACCGTGGCTATTATCTCGGCTCGAACGCCTCCTATAACCTCAAGCAGCTGGTCGAGAGCGGCTATCTCGAGCGCGGCGCCTCGCCGCGTGACCGGCGGCTAGCCCGAATCTCGCTGTCCCCCAAGGGCCAGCTTCTGGTCGAGCGCCTCAAGCAGCTCGATGAGAGCAATCAGTTCGGCCCGAGCCAGGATCTCGATGTCGAACCGGACATGCGGACGGCCTACGACACCTTGCGGCGTCTCGAGCAACTCTGGAGCGACGCCCTGCGCTATGGAGGGGTTCTGCTGGCGTCATGCGCGTCTTATTCGTTCATCGTTCAGGATCTGGTCAATTCGCTCACCTGATCGGGCGCCTCCTCGGCGACGGCGCCGAGGTGACGCTGGTCACGGAACATGCGGAAGCCGTCCGTCCCGGGCTGCGCCAGATTCTCTACACCGTCAGCGGACCCGTAACGGCGAGCCCCAGCCTCGCCGCGACGGAATATCACGTCAGGACAGGCGAAGCCGTGGCCTCCGTCCTGCGGCGACTGCCGCGCAATGAACGACCCGACGTCATCATCGGCCATACCGGCTGGGGTGGGCTGCTCTTCGCGAAGGACGCGCTGCCAGCCACGCCGGTGATCGGCTATTGCGAGTACTATTACAACGATCGGGACTCGGATTTCGATTTCGAACCCGCGGACGAAGCGACGGACGCAGAGCGCATGCGGCTGAGAATGCGCAATGCCGCGCAACTCCTGACCCTGCAGGCCATCGACGCCGCCTATACCCCAACGCGCTGGCAGCACCGGCAATACCCTGCCAGCATCCGCGACCGGATCGCGATCTGCCATGACGGCATCGATACGCAGCTATGCCGGCCGAATGCGGAGGCCAGTTTCACGCTGCCCGATGGCGAGGTGATTCGCGCCGGCGACGAGATCGTCACCTTCGCCGCCCGCGACCTTGATCCCTATCGCGGCTATCCGCAATTCATGCGCGCCGCCGCGCTGGTCGCGCAGGCAAGACCCGATGCCCGCTTCATTGTCGTCGGCGGGGATGGCGCAGGTTATGGCCGGCCGCGTCCGGATGGGCAGCTCTGGCGAGATGCGATGCTGCAGGAAACCCGGCTTGGCGAGCGCCTCGTTCACATTTCCTGGCTGGCACATCAGGAGCTGCGGCGACTGTTCCAGGTCTCCGCGGTTCATGTCTATCTGACTGTGCCCTTCGTGCTCTCCTGGTCCCTGCTGGAAGCGATGGCCTGCGGCTGTATGGTCGTCGGCTCACGCACACCGCCGGTCCAGGAGGTGATTACCGACCGCCGCAACGGGCTGCTCGCTCCGTTTCACGACGTGCCGGCCCTGGCAGCCACGATCGTGCAGGCACTCGAACGGCGGGGCGAGCTCGAGGGCCTGCGCTGCGCGGCACGGGCGACAGTGCAGGCGAGATTCGAACTGGAAAGCTGCCTCGACCGACATATGCGCCTGATCGAGAGAGTGGCGGCACAGGGCGATCCCACGGGGACGGAGATGCCCTGGGTCGAGGCCGGCTGAAGCCGCGCTATTGCACCATTTGATCAGGGCCGCGCTGGAAGGTCATGGCCTCGGTGATCAGGCGTCCGCGCCGCATCGGCTTCACGCCGGCCTCCTGCCAGCCATCGGCCATCATCAGCCGCGCCACCATCCTGTGAATGCGCTTGAGATGGGTAGCGGGATCGCAGGATAACCAAGTTCCGCAGGTTTCTTCGATGAGTGTGACCAAAGGCTCGAGAGGAGGATCCCCCTGCTCGGCTGCGTATTGCAGGGCCGCATAGCCGGTCGGGGAGGAAATGATCTCCCAGACTTCGAGCGGTTCAGTTCCCCTCATCATGGCTGCCGGCCTTTCCGTCTGCCCGGCAGAACCGGACCTATTACTACCGCGAGTAGAAAATCCTGCGTCCGGCCGCCATCGGATGCAGAATGCAGAACTATACTACCGTTTCATTGAGGAAGGAAAGTGCCGGGCGTCGTTCCGCGAGCTCCTGGGCCGACGAATCCGGAGGGAATGGACCGCCGCGAGCGCGTCGTCCGCGGCATCAGGCCGCCGTCACAGCCGCGCAACAGCACCAAGCTCCCCGGGAGCGAGGCCGTGCCGCATCTCGAGGCGTGATGCGTCAGCCCACCTGCCTCGTCTCTTGGCAAGCCTCCCAGAGGCGGCCGCCGATCACGATCCCCGCCGCCGTCAGGCGCTCGGCGCCCCGCAGGATCGCGCCGGTCGAATCGCTATAGTCGAAGGCCCCGGCCTCAAGCGACAGGATCGAGATGTCTGCGATCGTCCCAGGGGCAAGCGTGCCCAGCTCCGGACGCTCGATCGCCTGCGCTGCATTGACCGTCGTGCGCCTGATGACCTCGTCCAGCGGCATGCCGAGGCAGAGGAACTTTGACATCGTCGTCGTCAGATCGAAGGCCGGCCCCTCGATGCACAGGGCATGGACGTCGCTGGAGATCGTGTCCGGAGCAAAGCCGTTGGCGAGCATGGTGCGGGCGAC
This sequence comes from Allobosea sp. 05T433, assembly GCF_056396065.1. Classification (NCBI taxonomy): domain Bacteria; kingdom Pseudomonadati; phylum Pseudomonadota; class Alphaproteobacteria; order Hyphomicrobiales; family Alloboseaceae; genus Allobosea; species Allobosea sp. 05T433. The sequence continues at coordinate 162,712 of NZ_JBFTKS010000009.1, forward strand.
GTCGAAGGAGAACGAGCCCATGCCATGGCCGATATCGAAGATGATGCCGCGCTCGCGCGCCGCACTGACGGCCGGCAGCACGCCGCCATCGCGCGTCACGGGCGAGTTCGGGAACGGCCGGAAGCAATGGGTCAGCACATCGCCGGGGCGCATCAGGGCGAGCACCTGCCCGAGCGTCGGAGGCGGGTGATCGATATGCACCATCATGCGCATGTCGAGCCGCTCCGCCGTCTGGCGCGCGATTTCGAGCGGGACGAGACCGGCAGTACCTGACACGTGATGGCCGACGCGCACCTTCAGACCGGCGAGCACATCGCGATTGGCCTCGGCGACCGCGAGGGTGTCGATCGGCGCCAGCAGGCGCTGGTCACCACTCTCGCCGACCATGATGGTCTTCGAGAACGCATAGATGCCGGCAAAGGAGATGTTGAGATAGGCAATGATTCGCACGGGGCAGGTGTCGATGACATGCCGGCGGAAGCCATCGAAATTTCCGGCACCGGCACTGCCGGTATCGACGAGCGTGGTGCAGCCGCGGCGCGCGAGGATCAGCGGGTCGACACCCAGCGACGTCCCGCCCCAATAGACATGAGTGTGCAGGTCGATCAGGCCGGGCGTGACGATCCTGCCGGAAACATCGTGGATCTGCGGAGCGTCCAGGCGCGGCGCCAGGGCTGCAATGCGTCCGTCCGCGACACCGACATCAAGAACCGCATCGATGCCCTGGCCGGGGTCGACAACCCGCCCGCCGCGCAGAACCAGATCGAGAGAGGACATTGGTTACCCCTGGGTCATATGGAATTTAATTACAGAGCCAGATAGAAGTATCAATCACTTCGGCGCAAACTCACCCTTATATTGCCATGCAGCATGAAATTTGGCGATTGACAGATGCCATTTGCGTAATAAATTTTCATCACCCTCACAATAGGCAACGCGAACGGCAGGGAGAGGCCAATGCGGAACCGCGATCACAATCAGAATTCTGTCACCCGGCGCGGACTGGGCGTCCTGGCAGCGGCCCTTGGCGCCTCGGCTGCGCTGATGCCGATGGCGGCCATGGCGCAGAGCGCATCCAGCGCCAATCTCGCCATGGTCGGCGAGCCGCAGTCGCTCGATCCGATGGCGTCGACCGCAGATCTGGTCGGAACGATCATGCAGCACGTCTACGAGCCGCTGTTCACCTTCGATGCGAACTGGGCGACGCAGCCGATGCTGGCGGCAGCACTGCCGACGGTGTCCGCGGACGGCAAGACCTACACGATCGAGCTGCGCAAGGGCGTGAAGCTGCATAACGGCCGGGACCTCGATTCCGAGGACGTCGTCGCCTCGCTGAAGCGCTGGCTCGAGATGACGCCGCGCGGCAAGGGTCTGGCTAAGAGCATCGCGAGTCTGACCGCCAAGGGCCCGTCGACCGTCGAGATCCAGCTCAGCAAGGTCGAGCCGGCGCTGCTCGCCCATCTGGCGCTGCCCTCCGGCTTCGCCGCGATCATGGCAAAGGAATCGATCGCCACCCCGCTGACCGAATTCGTCGGCACCGGCCCCTACAAGTTCCGCGAGCGCAAGCCGGACCAGTTCGTCGTGCTGGTGAAGCATGATGGCTACGCCTCGCGCAGCGAGCCCGCCTCGGGCTATGCCGGCAAGCGCGAAGCCAAGATCGACGAACTGCGCTTCATCCCGGTGCCGAGCGCCAATACCCGCGTCGAAGGCGCCATCGCCGGCCAGTATCAATTCGCCGACCAGCTGCCGGTCGAGAGCTACAAGAAGGTCTCAGCCGCGAGCGGCACGCGCCCCGTGCTGACCATGCCCTTCGGCTTCCCTTATTTCCCGACCAACACCAAGCAGGGGCCGATGGCCGACCTGAAGGTCCGTCAGGCCTTCCAGATGGCCCTCGACCTCGAAGAGGTGATGATGGCCGGCTTCGGCGAGCCGAAATTCTTCGCACTGGCGGCCGAGCATTTCCCGAAGGGCTCGCCGTTCTATTCGGAGGCCGGCAAGGACAAGTACAGCAAGCCGGACGTCGCCGGCGCCAAGAAGCTGCTGGCCGAGGCCAAATATGACGGAGCGCCGCTCCGTATCCTCAACTCGAAGCAGTATGATTTCCATCACCGCATGGCGCTGGTGATGGCCGAACAACTCAAAGCCGCCGGCTTCAAGGTCCAGCTCGATGTCGTCGACTGGGCCACCCTGGTCCAGCGTCGCGGCGACCCGGCGCTGTGGGACATCTACATCACCCACTCGGCCTTCCTCCCCGAACCGATGTTGTCTCCACCGCAACTCGGCGAAGGCGCTCCGGGCTGGTGGTCGAGCCCGGCCAAGGAGGCCGCGCTCAGCGCCTTCAACAACGAGCCCGACCCGGCGAAGCGCGGCGCGCTCTGGGGCAAGGTCCAGCAGGTCGTCTATGACGAGGTGCCTTATATCCGCGCCGGCAACTTCGCCGCACTGGCGGGAGCCTCGCCGAAGCTGTCCGGCTATGCGGCAATGCCGTGGCCGTCCTTCTGGAACGTCGCTCTCGCCAAGTAAGGCGCAAGCTTGATGTGGCGGGGTGCGTTCGCGCGCCCCGCCACAGTCGTATCCGCTTCCCGCGAAAGGAGCGCATCCGGTGCTCGCACATATCGGACGTCGCCTCGCCGGCCTGCTGCTGGTCCTCTTTCTCGTTGCCGCGCTGGTCTTCTTCCTGACGCGGCTGGCGCCCGGCGACCCCGCGGCCCTGATGCTCGGCGACCAGGCGACGCCGGAGGATGTGGCGCGCCTGCGCGAGGCTTACGGGCTCGACAAGCCGCTCCTGCTGCAATTCGTGCTCTGGCTGAAGGAATGCGCGACCGGCAATCTCGGCCAGTCGATCTTCCTGCAGCAGCCTGTGACCCAGGCGCTGCTGCAGCGCGCCGAGCCGACCTTCTTCCTCGCGATGTTCTCGCTCGCCATTGCCGCGGCGATCGGCATCCCGGCCGGCATCGCCTCCGCGGTCTGGCGCGGCCGCCCGATCGACCAGGCGGTGAGCGGGCTCGCCATGCTCGCGGCCAATATCCCGAGCTTCTGGCTCGGCCTGATCTTCATCCAGCTCTTTGCCGTGCGTTTCGGCTGGTTCCCCGTCGCTGGCTATGGCGCGCCCGACGCCTCCTTCTTCGAGCGGCTCCAGCACCTGTTTCTGCCATCCGCCGTGCTCGGCGTCGTCAACTCCGCCCTCATCACGCGCTTCACCCGCGCCAGCATGCTCGATGTGCTCGATGCCGATTTCGTGCGGACGGCACGGGCGAAGGGCATCTCGGAACTGCGCGTGGTGCTGCGCCACGCCTTCGGCAATGCGCTCGTCCCGATCATCACCGTGCTCGGCCTGACGCTCGCCCTGCTGATCGGCGGCGCGATCGTGACCGAGACCGTGTTCGGCCTGCCCGGCGTCGGCAATCTCGTCGTGTCGGCGGTGCTGCGCCGCGATTATCCCGTGATCCAGGGCGCGCTTCTGGCGGTCGCGGCGATCTACGCACTGATCAACCTGGCGATCGATGTGATCTACACCCTCGTCGACCCACGGGTGCGCCAATGAGTTCCGCCGTGACCTCAGCTCCGACACTTCTGTTCTTGCGCCGGCTCTTCCGCCGCAAGCTGGTGCTGCTCGCAGCCGTGATCCTCGTGATTGCCTTCGCACTCGCCCTGCTGGCGCCCTGGCTCTCGCCGTTCGATCCTGCCTCGATGCGCATGGCAAGGCGCTTGCGCCCGCCCGGCGAGGTGAACTGGTTCGGTACGGATGAGCTCGGCCGCGACGTCTTCTCCCGGGTGATCTGGGGAGCGCGCGCCTCACTGGGAATCGGGCTTGCCGTCGTCGTGATCTCGATCTCGATCGGGGCCGCGCTCGGCCTCGTCGCCGGCTATTTCAAGCGCGCCGACGCCGTGATCATGCGCCTGGTCGATGCGCTGATGTCGCTGCCCGACATCCTGCTCGCCATCTTCCTCGTCGCGGTGCTCGGCGCCTCCGCGGGCAATGTCGTGCTAGCGCTCGCCATCGTCTACACGCCGCGCGTCGTCCGCGTGATCCGCGCCTCGACGCTGGTGGTGCGGGAACTGCCCTTCGTCGAGGCGGCACGCGCACTCGGCGTCTCGATCTGGCGCATCCTCTTCGTGCATGTGCTGCTCAACGTCGCCTCGCCCCTCCTGGTGCAGGCGACCTTCATCTTCGCCTATGCGGTCCTTGCCGAAGCCGGGCTGTCCTTCCTCGGCGCGGGTGTGCCGCCGGAGACGCCGACCTGGGGCACGATGATCGCGTTGGGCCAGCAATATGCCGAGGACGCATTCTGGGTCGTCGGATTTCCCGGTGTCGCGATCGTTCTGGTCGCGCTCTCGCTGCAGATCGTCGGCGATGGCCTGCGCGACATGCTCGACCCCAAGCTCAGAAAGGCGCTGTGAGATGACCGCGCCCCTTCTCGCCATCGAAGATCTCGCCGTTTCCTTCCGCACCGAAGAGGGCGAGGTGACGCCGGTGCGCGGCGTTTCGCTACAGATCTCGGAGAACGAAACCGTCGCGGTGGTCGGCGAGTCCGGCTCCGGCAAGTCAGTGACGAGTTTCGCCACCATGGGCCTGCTGCCACGCCCGTCGGGGCGGGTCTCGCAGGGCCGCATCCTGTTCCGTCGCCGCTCCGGCGATACGATCGACCTCGCCACCGCGCCCCGGGCCACCATGCAGGCGCTGCGCGGCGCAGAGATCGCGATGATCTTCCAGGAGCCGATGACCAGCCTGAACCCCGTGCTGACCGTCGGCGAGCAGATCGCCGAGGCGGTGCGGCTGCATCTCGGCTATGACCGGCGCAAGGCCTGGGCTCACGCCGTCGAGATGCTTGGCCTCGTCGAAATCCCCGATGCGGCGCGCCGCGCCTCGGACTATCCGCATCACATGTCGGGCGGCATGCGTCAGCGCGTCATGATCGCGCTGGCGCTCTCCTGCCGGCCGGCCCTGCTGATCGCCGACGAGCCGACCACGGCACTGGACGTCACGATCCAGGCGCAGGTGCTGACACTGCTTGACCGGCTGCGGCGCGAGCTTGGAATGGGCGTGCTCTTCATCACGCATAATCTCGGCGTCGTCGCCGAGATCGCCGACCGCGTGACGGTGATGTATGCGGGCGAGGTGGTCGAAAGCGCGCCGGTTCGGGACCTCTTCAACGCACCGCGCCACCCCTATACGCGCGCCCTGCTGGAGTGCATGCCGTCGCGCGCAATCCAGGACGCAAGCGGTCGGCGCGTCGTGCGCTCGATCCCGGGGCAGGTTTCGCGCGTCGAGCGCGGCTGCGCCTTTGCGCCGCGCTGCGCTGATGCAACGCCTGCCTGCTCCATCGAGGCCCCCATGCTGGAGAATGATGCGGGGCGGCAGACACGCTGCCTGCGCTGGAGGGAACTTGCATGAGCACGGAACCGCTCCTCACGATTGCAGGCCTTTCCAAGAGCTTTGGCAAGGCACCCCACCTGGTGCGCGCCGTCAACGACGTCAGCTTCTCGCTGGCGCGCGGCGAAGCGCTCGGGCTGGTCGGCGAATCCGGATCGGGCAAGAGCACGATCGGCCGGCTTGCGCTGCGTCTGATCGATGCATCGGCAGGTCAGATCCGTTTCGAAGGACAGGACATCACGGCAGCGCCGGAACGCCGGTTGAGACTGTTCCGTCGCCAGGCGCAGATGGTGTTCCAGGACCCCTATGCCAGCCTCAATCCGCGGCTGCGCGTCAGCAGCATCGTCGGCGAGGCGCTCGATGCCCATGGCCTTGCGCGCGGCGCGGCACGCAAGGCGCGGATCGCCGAACTGCTCGAACTCGTCGGCCTTCCCGCCGCACATATGGAGCGCTACCCTCATGAGTTCTCCGGCGGCCAGCGGCAACGCATCGGCATCGCGCGGGCTCTCGCCGTCGAGCCGAGACTGATCATCGCCGACGAGCCGGTCTCGGCCCTCGATGTCTCGGTGCAGGCACAGGTGCTGAACCTGATGCAGGACCTGCGGCGGCGGCTCGGCCTGGCGATGCTGTTCATCTCGCACGACCTCGATGTCGTCGAGCTGATGTGTGACCGGATCGCCGTGCTCTATCTCGGCCGCATCATGGAAATCGGCTCGACGAAGCAGGTCGCCCGCCATCCGCGCCATCCCTATACGCGGGCGCTGATCGCCGCATCGCCGAGGCCTGACCCGGACGCGCCGCCGCGCGAGCGCATGCTGACCGGCGACATCCCGTCTCCGCTCGCTCCGCCCTCCGGCTGCGTTTTCCGCACCCGCTGCCTGCACGCGACGGAGCGTTGCGCCAAGGAGGCTCCGGTCCTGCGCGGGACGGGATCGGAACATCAGTTTGCCTGTCATTTCGATATCAGCCACAGTCCGAGCGCATGACAGACATCGTCCCTGCTGACGCAGCCGGCCGCCCCAGCGGCCCCGACGATTCGATTGGCGCCTCCGACATCATGAGCTCCATCAGGCAGGGGCTCGGCGCGATGTCCGAGAGCCAGCAGAGGGTGGCGCGCCTGTTCCTCGACGAAGTCGAATGGGTGGTGAAGGCGAATGTCGAGGATATCGCGGCGCGCGCCGGGGTCAGCGCGCCGACAATCGTACGCTTTGCCCGGCTGGTCGGTTGCCAGGGCCTGAGGGACCTCAAGCTGAAGCTCGCCGGCGCGGTGGCGCTCGGCGCGCCGTTCCTGCACCGTTCCGTGCGGATGGGGGAGACCGCGAGCGACGTGCTGCGCAACGTCACGGGCAGCATCACGACCGTGCTCGCCGAATGGCAACGCCGCATCGATCCGCTCGATCTCGATCGCGCCGCGGCTGCGATCAGCAAGGCAAGGCGGATCGATTGCCTCGGCACCGGCGCGACATCGCATTTCCTGGCGCAGGATCTGCAGGCGCGGCTGTTCCGCCTCGGCCTGAACGCCAATGCCTTTTCCGATGCGCATTTTCAGCTCGTCGCAGCGGCAACGCTGACCTCGGAGGATGTGCTGGTCGCGATCTCCTTCGTCGGCCGCATGCCGGCACTGCTGCGCGCCGTCGAGGTCGGCAAGGCCCGTGGTGCGACGATCATCGCGCTGGCCCAGGGCGGAACGCCGCTTGCGCAGCTTGCCGACGTCGCGCTGCCGCTGGATGTTCCGCACGACACCGCAATGCTGGTCGGGACGGATGCCTATGTGGTCCAGCTCATCGCCATCGAAGTGCTGATGATCCTTGTCGGCTTGCGTCAGGGCCCGCAGCTGATCGGCCGCATGAACGATGTTCAGCACGTCCTGCGCCATTACAGCGTCGACCGTGAAGACCCGTCGGTGCTGCATGCGGGCTGGCGCCAGATGCTGGACCCCGACCCGAACGCCGATCCAAAGGACTGATCGTGGGGGCCGGTGCGGCTCCGCACAGGCCAACCTCTTCGTGTCCGATCGCGCCACGATGGCGGGCAACGCGGGAGACCGGCCCGTCGCGGGACCTCGTTCTCTTCCTGTCGCCGTGCCCATCACCCGTTCAGACGCTGGGCGCGATGACGAAGCCCCGGCCCGGAGCCCCGACGAGCGAGCCATCAACCTCGCTCCGATCGATGTCCTGGACGCCGGCCCCAGGAGGCCCATCGAAGGCATCCGCGGCTAGCGTCTCGACGATGTCGGACGGCCCCGAGACCACGGCCTCCACCGTGCCATCGGCCCGGTTTCTCACCCAGCCCGCCACGCCCGCAGCGCGTGCGCGCGCACAGAACCACTGCCGATAGCCAACGCCCTGAACGCGGCCCGAGATGATCAGGTGAAGGTTCATGCCCTTCCCGTCCCTTGCGCACCCGCGATAACCGCACGCGCACCGCATCGCTCAACGGTCGCTCCCTCAGGCTGGCCCTCGCAGCCGGGCGAACGGACATCCCCATACTACCGGACACCCTTCGACGACGCATCCCCGGCAATGCCGATGCGGGCGCGTGACCGACGGCTTGCGCGCCAATCAATCATATGATGATATGATCATACGATGGCGCGCCCCTCCAATTTCCATTCGCATCTGGTCGACCGCCTTGGCCGCATGATCGTCGGAGGCCAGATCGGCAACGACGGCGCATTGCCGCGGGAAGACGAGCTCGCCACCCAATTCGCCGTCAGCCGCACGGTGATCCGCGAAGCGACGAAGACCCTTCAGGCGCTCGGGCTGATCACGACGGGGCCCCGCGTAGGCTCGCGCATCCAGCCGATATCATCGTGGCGGCTGCTCGACCCTCAGGTGATGGACTGGATCACCGATGCCGACATGGCGAGCGGGTTCGAGCGCGATCTTCTCGAGCTCCGCAGCATGATCGAACCTGCGGCAGCAGCCTTCGCCGCCGAGCGCGGCACTCCCGCTCAGATCGGGGCCGTCGCGGCGGCGCTGGAAGGGATGTCCGGCGCTCCGGGCAAAGCGGAACACGAGGCGGCCGATTTTCGCTTCCACGAGGCGATTCTGGAGGCGTCCGGGAACAGTCTGCTGCTTCAACTCAAGCCGATCCTGCACGCCGTGCTGAGGGCCTCGTTCCGGTTGTCGATGCACGACCACGAGCGGGCCCAGGCGTCCGTTGCGATCCACCGCCATGTCGCATCAGCGATCACTGCGCGCAGGCCCGAGCAGGCTCGCGAGAGCATGATCGCGCTTCTGAAAGTGGCCCAGGCCGATATCGACCTCGTCCCCGGACGGACGACCTCCGTCGCGGAAAGGAGCGAGGGAACAAGAAACTCACAGGAAACGCACCATGCTCGCAAAAGCCGAAAGATGGATCCTACGAGGGCTTGAGGCTGTCCTGGTCATCCTGCTTGCCGGGATGGTCGTGATGGTCTTCGGCAATGTCGTCCTGCGCTATGCCTTCAACTCCGGCCTCGACCTGTCCGAGGAGCTGTCGCGCTATTTCTTCGTCTGGCTGACCTATATCGGCGCCGTCGTGGTGATGCGCGAAAACGGTCATCTCGGCGTCGACACGCTGGTTGGTGCGCTTGGCCGCCAGGGCCGGCTGATCTGCATGATCATCAGCGACGCCTTCATCCTGGCCTGCTGCGTGATGCTGCTCGACGGAACCTGGAAGCAGCACGAGATCAACGCCACCGCGGTCGCGCCGGTCACCGGGCTGAGCATGGGCTATGTCTATGGTGTGCTGTACTTCGCCGGGATTGGCATCGGCTTCATCACGCTTGCCCGGCTCGTTCGCGCCCTGACGGGAAAACTCGGCGAATTCGAACTGGCCGAGTTTGCCGGCGACTACAGCGGCAACCCTTCACATGACCTGAAGGGCCACCTCGAATGACGATCACCATCTTCCTCCTCTCGCTCTGCGGGGCGATGGCGCTCGGCATGCCGATCGCGTTTGCGCTGATCGTCTGCGCGGTCGCGTTGATGCTCTGGCTCGGCGTCTTCGACACCCAGATCATCGCCCAGAACATGATCATCGGCGCGGATTCGTTCCAGCTCCTGGCGATCCCGTTCTTCCTGCTCGCCGGCGAGCTGATGAATGCCGGCGGCCTGTCCAAGCGCATCGTCAACTTCGCGCTCTCGCTGGTCGGCCATCTCCATGGCGGCCTGGGTTACGTCGCGATCTTCGCCTCCATCATCATGGCCTCGCTGTCAGGCTCTGCTGCGGCCGATACCGCTGCGCTCGCCTCGATCCTGCTGCCGATGATGCGCCAGGCCGGCTACGATACCGGTCGCTCGGCCGGCCTGATCGCATCCGGCGGCATCATCGCCCCGATCATCCCGCCTTCGATCGGCTTCATCGTCTTCGGCGTCGCCGCCAATCTCTCGATCACTAAGCTCTTTCTCGCGGGTGTCTTTCCCGGGCTGCTCATTGGACTGTCGCTGGTGATCGCCTGGTTCATCGTCTGCCGCCACGACAAGATCACGGTCCTGCCGCGGCGCAGCGGCGCCGAGCGCCTGAAGGCGACCTGGGATGGTTCGCTTGCCCTGCTGATGCCGCTCGCAATCCTCGGCGGCATCCGCTTCGGCATCGTCACGCCGACTGAGGCGGCCGTGGTCGCGACCGTCTACGCGCTCGTCGTCGGCATGTTCGTCTATCGCGAGCTCAAGCCGCGCGACCTCTACAAGGTGGCGTTGACCGCCGCCAAGACGACGAGCGCAGTCATGCTGCTGGTCGCCGCGGCCGTCGTCTCGGCCTGGCTCATCACCCAGGCGAATATCCCGGCCGAGCTGTCGAGCGTGCTCGAGCCCTTCATGGACAACAAGACGGTCCTGATGATCGTCATCATGCTGCTGGTCATGGTCGTCGGCACTGCGCTCGACTTCACGCCGACAGTGCTGATCCTGACACCGGTATTGATGCCGGTGATCAAGCAGGCGGGCATCGACCCGATCTATTTCGGCGTGCTCTTCATCATCAACAACGCCATCGGCCTGATCACGCCGCCGGTCGGCATCGTGCTCAACGTGGTCTGTGGCGTGGCCCGCATCCCGATGTCTCTGGTGATCCGCGGCGTCTGGCCATTCCTCGTCGCCCAGACCGTCGCGATGTTCCTGCTGATCCTGTTCCCGCAACTCGTGACCGTTCCGCTTGCCTGGCTGAGCGGCCGCTAATCCAAAAACCAAGGCAATCAGGGAGAAAGCCCATGCTGAGCTCACGTCTCGTCTCCATCCTCGCCGGCGTCGCGCTTGCGGCGCTTGCAGGGTCCGCCCAGGCGCAGATCAAGGAACGCAATATCCGCGTTTCCAACGGCATCAACGAGGACCACCCGGTCGGCAACGGCGTCGCCAAGATGCGCGCCTGCATGACTGAAAAGTCCGGCGGCAAGCTGAAGCTCCAGGGGTTCTGGGGCGGCGCGCTCGGCGGCGACCTGCAGGCGACGCAGGCGCTGCGTGCCGGCACGCAGGAGATGGTCATCACCTCCTCCTCGCCGCTGGTCGGCATCATGCCTGCGCTCGGCGTCTTCGACCTGCCCTTCCTCTTCACCAACGAGAAGGAAGCCGATGCAGTCCTCGACGGAGCCTTCGGCAAGTATATCTCCGACAAGCTGCCTGCCTTCGGCGTCGTCAATCTCTCCTACTGGGAAAACGGCTTCCGCAACTTGACCAACTCGAAGCGCGCCGTCTCCAAGGCTGAAGAGCTCACCGGCCTCAAGGTCCGCGTGATGCAGAACAACATCTTCCTCGACAGCTTCAAGAGCATGGGCGCCAATGCCACGCCGATGGCGTTCGGCGAGGTTTTCGCGGCGCTCGAGACGCACGCGATCGACGGCCAGGAGAACCCGCTCGTCACCATCGACACCTCGAAGCTCTACGAGGTGCAGAAGTACCTGACGATGACACGCCACGCCTATACCCCGTTCCTGGTGCTCTATTCCAAGAAGCTCTGGGACCAGCTCTCCAGCGAAGAACAGGCGATCCTGAACGAGTGCTCGACCGTCGGCCGCGATGAGGAGCGCCGCGTCTCGCGCACGCTCAACGACACGTCGATGGCGAACCTGAAGAAGCAGGGCATGCAGGTTTCGGACGTCTCGGCCGACGAATTGACCAAGATGCGCGAGGCCACCGCGGCCGTTTACCAGCGCCACGAGGCCTCGATCGGCAAGGAGACGATCGACCGCCTCAAGGCCGATCTCGCCAAGATCCGCGGCACCAACTGATCAGGAGAGCCCCGGAGCCGCACAACAGCTCCGGGGCTACCGCCATGCGCATCACCCGCATCGAACCCTTCATCCTGCATATCCCGGTGACGGGCGGCTCCATTGCCGACTCGACCCACCGCATCAGCCATTGGGGCGTCGTCGGCGCGAAGATCGTCACCGAGGACGGCCTCGAAGGCTACGGTTTCACCGGCACGCATGCCGACCTCGCCTCCGACCGGCTGATCACCTCCTGCATCCGCGACTGCTACGCCCCGTTGCTGATCGGCGAGAATGCTTCCGAGATCACCCGGCTCTGGCTGAAGCTCGCCCGCCACCCTGCCCTGCAATGGGTCGGACGCGCCGGTATCACGCAGCTCGCGCTTGCCGCGGTCGATGTCGCGCTCTGGGACCTCAAGGCGAAGGCGGCCGGGGTACCGCTCTGGCACCTGCTCGGCGGCGCGACCAAGCCGAAGCTCGAAGCCTACAACACCGATATCGGCTGGCTTTCGATCCCGCGGGACGAGCTCGTCGAGGGCTGCCGCATGGCGGTCGAACGCGACGGCTTCCGGCGTCTCAAGGTCAAGGTCGGCCATGCCGACCCCGGGATCGACATCGCCCGGCTGGAAGCCGTGCGCCATGCCATTGGTGACCATGTCTCCCTCGCCATTGACGGCAACGGCAAATGGGATCTGCCGACCTGCAAGCGCTTCTGCGCGCGGGCCGAGGCGCTCGACATTTTCTGGTTCGAGGAGCCGCTCTGGTATGACGATGTCGGCTCGCATGCCGCGCTGGCGAAGGCGACTTCGATACCGATTGCGCTCGGGGAACAGCTCTATTCGCTCGACGCCTTCCGCGCCTTCGTCGCGGCCGACGCCATCCACTACGTCCAGCCCGACGTGACCCGCCTCGGCGGCATCACCGAGTACATCCAGGTCGCGGAGCTTGCACTCGCCAGCCGCCTGCCGGTCGCGCCCCATGCTGGCGAGATGAGCCAGGTCCATGTCCATCTCGCCTATTGGCATCAGGCGACGCCGATCCTCGAATACATTCCCTGGATCAAGGATGCCTTCGTCGAGCCCGCCAATGTCGCCGATGGCTATTTCCTAAGACCCCAGCAGCCCGGCGCCGGCACGACGCCGACCGCTGAGGCGCTCACCCGCTACGCCAAGCCTCTCGCTTGAGAAACCTCATGAAAATCACTGCTGTTGAAACCATCCGCCTGACCGAGTTCGGCAACATCATCTGGGTGCGGCTCCACACCGATGCGGGCCTGGTCGGTCTCGGCGAGACCTTCATGGGCGCCGCCGCGGTCGAAGCCTATCTGCACGAGACCGTGGCGCCGAAGCTGCTCGGCAAGGACCCGCTCCAGATCGAGGCGCGCAATGCCAGCCTGAACAACTATCTCGGCTGGCGCGGCTCGGGCGTCGAAACGCGCGGCAACTCGGCCGTCGACATCGCGCTCTGGGACATCTACGGCAAGGCGATCGGCCAGCCGGTCAGCGTCGCGCTCGGCGGCAAGACGCGCGACACGATTCGCACCTACAACACCTGTGCCGGCTACAAATATATTCGCGATGCGCGCTCGCAGGCTGTCGCCAACTGGCATGTCGGCGAGCAAGGCGGCCCCTATGAGGATCTCGAAGGCTTCCTCTATCGCGCCGACGAACTCGCCCATTCCCTGCTCGAGCAGGGCATCACCGGCATGAAGATCTGGCCCTTCGATATCGCGGCAGAACGCGCGGCTGGCTGGGACATCACGCCTCAGGAACTGAACACCGCGCTGGAGCCGTTCCGCAAGATCCGCAAGGCGGTCGGCGACAAGATGGACATCATGGTCGAGTTCCACTCGCTCTGGAGCCTGCCCATGGCGAAGAAGCTGGCGGAGCGCCTGGCCGAATTCGACACCTACTGGCACGAGGACCCGTTCCGGCTCGACAATGTCCACGATCTCGGCGAGTACGCCCGCCACTCCAAGGCCTGGGTCTGCGCCTCGGAAACGCTGGCCTATACCCATTCCTTCCGAGATTATCTCGAGACCGGTGCCGCCGGGGTCGTCATGCTCGACCTGTCATGGTGTGGCGGCCTGTCGGAAGCCCGCAAGATCGCAGGCATGGCCGAGGCCTGGCACACGCCGGTCGCCCCGCATGACTGCACAGGCCCGGTCGTCTACGCGGCATCGTGCCATTTCTCGATGCATGCCCGGAACACGCTGATCCAGGAATCGGTCCGCGCCTTCTATACCGGCTGGTACACCGAGCTGGTCACCGACCTGCCCAAGGCCGAGAACGGGATGATCACCGTATCGGACGCGCCCGGCCTCGGCCTCGAGCTGCTCCCTGGGCTGGAGAAGCGCGCCGACGCTATCGTGCGCTTCAGCCGCCTCTCCGACCTCTGAACTTCGGTATCGGCGCCCGCCGTCGCATTTCCGACCCGGCCTCCGAGCGAAGCCGGGTCGCTGCAAGGATCTCGCGCCCTGCTCTGCTCCCCGCTCAGCTGAGCATGCGCGTGTCGCCGCAGACCGAGATTTCCTGACCGGAGATTGTCTTGGCGAAGGGGGACGCCAGGAAGACGATCTGCTTGGCGATGTCGTTCGGGTCGACGAACTGCTTGATCGAGACGCCCGCGAACAGGCGCTGGGTCATCTCCTCATGCGAGATGTTGAAGCTGCGCGCCTTGTTGGCGATCACGCTCTGGATACGGGCACCGTCGACCAGGCCGGGGCAGATCGCATTGGCCCTGATTCCGAACTCGCCGAGCTCCGCCGAGATCGCCTTGGTGAAGCCGATGACCCCCCATTTCGCCGCGCCATAGGGCGAGCGCAGCGGAAAGCCGTGCTTGCCGGCCTGGCTCGACAGATTGACGATGCTGGCATTGGCGGATTGCTTGAGATGCAGCACGGCGAGCCGGGTGCAGTTGTACTGACCGGTCAGATCGACTGCGACACAGGCATCCCAGTCCGCGGGATCGATTTCGTCGACGCGGCCGGTCGGCCCGGCGATACCGGCATTGTTGACGAGGCAGTCGAGCCCGCCGAGCGCCGCCAGCGCCTCATTGAACAGGTTGGCCACCGCGTCGCGGTCAGAGACGTCGCAGACCGATTGCGTGATCGCCGGATCGCTGGACGCCATCGCTGCCAGGGCCTCGCGATCGACGTCGCAGATATGGACCCTGGCGCCTTCCGCCGCAAAGGCGCGCGCCGTCGCCCGGCCAATGCCGTTGGCGCCCGCCGTAACCAGAACGCGCAATCCCTTGATCTGCAAATCCATTGTCGTCTCCCCCCGATGCCCGCGCCGTAGCGCCTCTCAGATTGCGGCGAACCCTGACTATGGCGCCAGGCCACCGGTGCTTTCGATATGGGCGGCGGCTGCAGCGATATCGGCTTCCAGCGCGGCCCTTGCAGCCTGCGGATCCCGGCGCCGCAGGGCATCGAGCAGGGCGGCATGGGAAACCACGGCGCTGCCACCGTCGAGGCGGCGCGGTTCGTGGCGCATATCGAGATTGAGGATGGGGCCGGCCTTGAGCCAGAGCCGCTCGATCATCTCGACCAAGGTCGGCATGCGCGCCGCCTCATAGAGCGTGAAATGCAGATTGCGGTTGGCTGCGACTGCGCCAGCGGCGTCTGGGGGATCGGCGCTCGCCGCCTGTCGGAACGCGGCCTCGTGCCGGGCAATCTCCTCGATCTCGGCTTCGTTTGCCGCCTTCGCCGCCTCTTCGGCCGCAAAGCCCTCGACGACCAGGCGCAGGCGCGTCAATTCGCGAAACTGTGCCAATCGCAGCAGCGGAACGCGTACGGCACGTCCGGGCAGAACCTCCAACGCGCCATCCGCGGCGAGCCGGCTGACCGCCTCGCGCACCGGCATCATCGAGACACCAAGAGCCTCCGCGACACGCCGCAGCGAGAGCTTCTCACCCGGAGCAAGCCGGCCGGCGACGAGCAGCGCCCGCAATTCCCCGGTGACCCTCTCCCCCAGGGTCTCGCGCGTCAGCGCCCCGACCTCGTCGAGCGCGGATGCATCGCGACCAGCCGAGACATCACCGATCCCATCGTCGGCAGCCGGATTCGCGAAGGACTGGACAGGGGCAACCATGTCTGCCAACCTAACTGTGATCACAGATCACGACAAGTGGATATCAAGCCGCCAGCAGAGCAGACAGCAGGTCGACAATCTCCAGCGCAAAGCGCGGAACCGTTCTGGGAGGAACGCAATGGCAGACCATCAGCAGTCGAAATTTCGTTTGTCACGACGTCAGGCCCTTGCCGGGCTTGGAGCCGGTGCCGCTACCGGATTGATTGCAAGTCCGTCGCTGATCCTGGCGCAGACGCCGGATGCCATCCGCTTCGGCCACCTGACGCCGCGCACCGGTTTCCTCGGTCCGCTCGGCGAGTACGGCGTCATGGCCGTCGACCTCGCCGTCGAGGAGATCAATGCTGCGGGCGGCATCAATGGCCGCAAGCTCGAGGCCCTGAAGGAGGATTCGGTCAATCCGCAGACCGCCTCGACCAAGGCCGAGCGCATGATCGAGCGCGACAAGGTCGCGTGCATTCTCGGCGAGATTTCCTCGGCCTCCTGCCTGACGATCTCGCAGGTCGCAGCGCGCAACAAGATCCTCTTCGTCAACACCGGCGGCAACTCCGATGCCCTGCGCGGCGAAAGCTGCAACCGCTACATGTTCCATGTCGAGCACCAGAACTCGATGTATGTGAAGAGCTGCGGCCGCTCGCTGATGGCGCAGGGGCTGGTCAAGGGCAAGAAGTGGTTCTCGCTGACCGCCGACTACGCCTTCGGCCATGACCTGCTCAAGGTCGCCAAGCGCTTCATGGAGGCCAATGGCGGCCAATTCGCCGCCGACAAGCTGGTGCCGACCGACGCAACCGACTTCTCGGCGCTCCTGATCGAAATCCGCGCCGCCAAGCCCGACATCGTGATCTCGAACCTTGCCGGCAACCAGATCACCAATTTCCTCAAGCAGTATTCCGAATTCGGCCTGACCTTCCCGGTCGCCGGATTCGGCTTCGACACGGCGCTCGCCTGGGCTGCCGGCAAGGACAATTTTGGCGGCGTCTGGCCCTGCGTGTGGCACCACCTGATCGATACGCCGGCGAGCAAGACCTTCGTCTCCGCCTTCACCAAGAAATACGGCAAGCCGCCGGAGAACCAGGCCTGGGGCGATTACATGGCCGTGAAGATCATGGCCCAGTCGATGAACGAGCTGAAGAGCACCGATACCGCCAAGATCCTCGAGCATTGGGAGAAGGGCGCGAAATTCGACGTCATGAAGACGCGCGAAGGCTATTTCCGCGCCTCGGACCACCAGCTGATGAGCGAAATGTACACGATCACGGCGCTGCCGGCAGCGCAGGTCAAGAACCAGTGGGATCTCTTCACCTCCTCGCCGCCCGTGCCGGGACCGAACGAAAGCCTCGAAGTGATCGCGACGACGGGGGACGAGGCGGTCTGCAAGATGAGCTGAGGCGCTCCCCCTTGCCAGATCCGCGCCGTCATTCCGGATCGGCCGCGCCAGCGGCGCCGATCCGGAAGCCATCGTAGAGCCCAGCGCCCTGGGATGGCCCCGGCACTCCGCTTCGTTGCGGCCGGGATGAAGGCGCCTCCCGAACCTCTCGGGCGCGCCGCGCCCCTGCCCGGCCCTGTCGATCAAGCAAAGGCGTCCCCTTGCTCATTCTCTTCATCCAGCAGGTACTGAACGGACTGCTCGACGGCGTCTATTACCTTCTGATCGCGCTCGGCCTGTCGCTGATCTTCTCGCTCGGCGGCATCGTCAATCTCGCGCATGGCGCCTTCTATGCGATCGGCGCCTATCTCACGATCGTGCTCGCGCCCCATATCGGCTTCGGCGGCGCGATCATCGCGTCGCCGGTGCTGGTGGCGCTGATCGGCATCGTCGTCGAGCGCGGCCTGTTCCAGCGCTTCTACCGCTCGGACCCGATCCTCTCGCTGCTGCTGACCTTCGGGCTCGCGATGGTGGCGGAGCAATCCCTGCGCATGATCTTCGGCGCGCCACCGCTCTCGTTCTCGATCCCGCCTGCACTGCGCGGCCAGATCTTCCTCGGCGAGTTCATCTACTCGCGCTATCGCGCGCTTCTGCTCCTGATCGCAGCAGCTTGCGTACTCGGGCTCTGGTTCCTGCTCCAGCGCACGTCCTTTGGTCGCGTCGTCCGGGCCGGCGTGCAGAACCCCGACATGGTCGGTGCGCTCGGCATTTCGCTGCAGCCCTACATGATGGCTGTAGCCGGCATCGGCATTGGGCTTGCCGGCCTGGCCGGCGTCCTGCTCGCGCCGATCTACTCGATCCATCCCGCCATGGGGCAGGAGATCATCACCCCGGCCTTCGTGGTCGTCGTCATCGGTGGGCTCGGCTCCTTCTGGGGCGTGGTCGTGGCGGCGCTGATGGTCGGCGTGGTCAAGGGCATCACCATTGGCCTCGGCTTCACGCAATGGTCGACCGCGGTGATCTACCTGATGATGCTGCTCGTCCTGCTGTTCCGGCCGCGCGGCCTGTTCGGCGAACGCATCCAGCGCTTCGAGTGAGGGCGAAATGACAGCCGCTCAGCGCGACCGCGCGCCTCTCCTCATTGCCGCCATCGGCCTCGCCGCCCTGCCCTTCCTGATGCATTTCATTGGCCTCGGCACCACCTCGGCGACCGAGATCGTCGTCTTCGCCATTGCCTGCATGGCCCTGAACATTCTCGTCGGCACGACCGGACTCGTCTCCTTCGGCCATGGCGCCTGGTTCGGGCTCGCCGCCTATGCCGCGGGCTTGATCCAGCGCAACTGGCTGCCCGGCCAGTTCGCCCTTCCGATCCTGCTCGCGGTGCTCTTCGTGGGCGTGCTCGCCTTCGCCTTCGGCGCCCTGATCCTGCGCCGCAAGGGCGTGTATTTCTCGCTCCTGACCCTGGCGCTCGCCGCCATGACCTATTCGATCGCCTTCCGCTGGACCGCCGTGACCGGCGGGGAGGATGGCCTCGGCGGCATCAGGCGCCCGCTCTTCGCAGGCGTCGATTTCGATCAGGCGCTGCCGTTCTACATCCTCGTTGCACTGATCGGCATGGCAGTGGTCTACGGGCTCTGGCGCTTCCAGCGCTCGCCGGTCGGCACCGTTCTGGTCGCGATCCGCGAAAACGAACAGCGCGCCCGGTTTCTCGGCTACCAGACGAACCGCTACAAGCTCGTCGCCTTCACCATCTCGGCGGCCCTGACCGGGCTCGCCGGCACGCTGCTGCTGTTCAACAACCGCATGACCTCGGCCGAGCCTATCTCGGTCGCCTTCTCCGGCGAATTGCTGGCGATGGTCGTGATCGGCGGCATGCGCTCCTTCCTGGGCCCGGCTCTCGGCGCGCTCTTCTTCGTGATCTTCCGCGACTATCTCTCGAGCCTGACACCAAACTGGCTGTTCTGGTTCGGGCTGCTCTTCGTCGGCTTCATCGTCTTCTCGCCCATGGGGCTCGTTGGCGTCGGCGAGCGGCTGCTGCGGCCCTTCCGCAAGCAGGCTGCCGAAGATGCGGCAATGTCGGCGCGCAAGGTCGGCGCGGTCACGCTCCCGGATTTCATGAAGCCGCAGAACTGGGTCGAGGGCGCAATCCTTACTGCGACCGGCCTCGCCAAAAGCTTTGGCGGCATCCAGGCGGTAGAGGGTGTCACTCTCGCGATACGCGACCGGTCGCTGCATGCGCTGATCGGCCCGAACGGTGCCGGCAAGACGACCGCCTTCAACCTGATCTCAGGCCAGTTTCGGCCGGATCATGGCGAGGTTCGCCTGCGCGAGCGCGAGATCACCGGGCTCTCGCCCGAAGCGATCACCCGCGCCGGCATCGGCCGTGCCTTCCAGATCACCAATCTGTTCCCGTCGCTTTCCGTCGCCGAGAATGTCCGTCTCGCCGTGCAGGCGCGCGCTCCGGAGCGCTTCGGCTTCTGGCGGGCGGCGGAGTCGCTGGGACAGGTCTCGGACGAGACGCGGCAGGTCATCGAGACCATGGGCCTGCGCGGCATCGAGAGCGCCGAGGCCGGCTCGCTCAGCTATGGCGGCCAGCGCCTGCTCGACATGAGTCTCGCCCTTGCCACCAAGCCGCGTGTCCTGCTCCTGGACGAACCACTCGCCGGTCTCGCAGCGGCCGAGCGCGAACGCGTCGGCAACCTGATCAAGTCGATCTCGGCCGACCTGCCGGTGCTGCTGGTCGAGCACGATATCGACCGCGTCTTCCAGATCGCGGACCATGTCACGGTGATGAACGAGGGCAGCGTGCTGGTCGACGGCACGGTCGAGGACGCGCGCTCCTCCCCGCAGGTTCAGGCGGTCTATATCGGCTCGGGCGCGCATGCGCTGGCCGAGAAGCCACGTCCCAGTGCGGCAGGAGAGACGATTCTGCTCGGGCTTTCCGGCGTCGACACCTATTACGGCAAGAGCCACATTCTCCGCGACGTCAGCTTCGACGTCCACGTGAACGAGATCGCGGCGCTGCTCGGCCGCAACGGCGCCGGCAAATCGACCTTGCTGAAGACGATCACCGGCATCGCACCGCCCGCCACGGGAACGATCAATCTTGCCGGTGCCGACATCGCACGCTTGCCGCCGGCCGTGATCGCGCGCGCCGGCATCGCCTATGTGCCGCAGGGGCGCGGTCTCTTCGCCGGCATGAGCGTCAAGGACAATATGGAGCTCGGCCGCCTCAAGCGCCTGACCGGCAACGGCACGCGCTGGGAGGACGACAAGATCTTCGCCTTCTTCCCACGCATCAAGCAGCGCTGGCATTCCCCGGCCGACTACCTCTCCGGTGGCGAGCAGCAGATGGTGGCCGTGGCGCGGGCGCTCTCCGGTGACACACGTGTCTTGCTGCTGGACGAGCCCTTCGAGGGCCTCGCCCCGGCTGTGGTCGAGGAACTTTTCGAGGCCTTCGACAAGCTGAGACAGGAGATCGCGATCGTGATCGTGGACCACCATCTCGACCTTGCGCTGGCACTTTCGGACCGCACGGTCGTGCTTGAGCGCGGCCAGGTCACTCATGCCGGCCCGTCGAAGGCTCTCAGCCAGGACCTGGCGCTACGCCGGCAGGTGCTCTGGCTGTGAGCGCCCTGCCTCAACCCTATCCCGACCTTCGTCGCTTCCCGCAGGATCAACACGCATGACCAAGATCGCGATCATAGGCTCCGGACTGATCGGCCGTGCCTGGGCCACCATCTTCGCCAGCCATGGTTTCGACGTCGCACTGCATGATGTCGCGCCCGGAGTGGCCGAGGCCGCCCGCACCCATATCGGCAGCAATCTTGAGGAACTCGCCGGCCACGGCCTCGTCGAGGACCCAAGGGGCTCGCTCGCGCGTATCCGCGTCGCCTCGGGCCTGGCGGATGCCTTGAACGGCGCCGACCTCGTGCAGGAGAACGGGCCGGAGGCCGTGGAAACCAAGCGCGCCCTCTTCGCCGAGATGGACAGGCTTGCCGCGCCGGAGACGATTCTCGCCTCCTCGACCTCGTTCATCATGGCCTCGGTGTTCAGCGAGACGCTCCCGGGGCGGGCCCGCTGTCTCGTCGCCCATCCCGTCAATCCTCCGCATCTCGTACCCATCGTCGAACTTGCACCGGCGCCCTGGACGGATCCGGCCGTCCTCGCCCGGGCCAAGGCGATCTATGAACAGGCCGGGCAGGTTCCGATCGTGCTGCGCAAGGAGAAGCCGGGCTTCGTCCTCAACCGCCTGCAGGCCGTGCTGCTGGCGGAAGCCTTTCGCCTCGTCGGCGAGGGCGTCGCGAGTGCGGAAGACGTCGACAAGACGATCCGCGACGGGCTCGGCCTGCGCTGGTCCTTCATGGGGCCGTTCGAGACGATCGAGCTCAACGCGCCCGGCGGTATTCCCGATTACTGCGCCCGTTACGGCGCCTCCATCGCGACCATGGCGGCACAAGCCGTTGGCGGCGACCCGTTTGGCGCGGAAACCGTCGCCACGGTCATGAGCGAATGGCCCGGAACGCAATCGGCCGAGCGGGTGAAGCGCCTGAGCGACTGGCGCGACACGCGGCTGGCCGCACTGCAGGCCCATAAGCGCGCGGCCGCGCGCAAACCCGTCTGAAATCCTTCATCCTGACCGCTGATGGGAGCCGCCATGGCCAAGAACCGCAAAGTCATGATCACCTGCGCCGTGACCGGTGCGATCCACACCCCCTCGATGTCGCCTTACCTGCCGGTGACCGCCGATGAAATCATCGACGCTGCGGTCGGCGCCGCCGAAGCGGGAGCGGCGCTCGTGCATGTCCATGCTCGCGATCCCGTCACCGGCAAGCCGGACCAGTCCCCCGAGGCCTTCGAGCCCTTCCTGAAAGTGATCAAGCAGCGCAGCGATTGCGTCATCAACATCACCACGGGCGGTGCGCCGACCATGGGTATCGAGGAGCGTCTGCGACCCTGCGCCCATTTCAAGCCCGAAGTCGCCTCGCTCAACATGGGCTCGATGAATTTCGGTCTGTATCCGATGCTGAGCCGCTTCAAGGCGTTCAAGCATGATTGGGAGCAGCCCTATCTCGAAGGCTCGAAGGACCGCATCTTCAAGAACACGTTCCAGGACATCGAGAACATCCTGACGACCTGCGCCGAGAACGGCACGCGCTTCGAGATCGAGTGCTACGATATCGGACATCTCTACACGCTGGCGCATTTCGTCGATCGCGGGCTGGTGAAGCCGCCCTTCTTCGTCCAGTCGGTCTTCGGCCTGCTCGGCGGCATCGGGCCGCACCCGGAAGATGTCGCGCATATGAAGCGCACGGCCGATCGGCTCTTCGGCGACCAGTACCATTGGTCGGTGCTTGGCGCCGGGCGTCACCAGCTTCCGATCGCCGCAATGGCTGTCGCGATGGGTGGCAACCTGCGCGTCGGTCTGGAGGATTCGCTTTGGATCGGGCCGGGACAGTTGGCAAAATCCAATGCCGAACAGGTCCGGGCGGCGCGGAAGATCATCGAAGGTCTCGGACTGGAGCTGGCGACTCCGGACGATGCGCGCGAACTGCTGCAGCTCAAGGGGGCAGACAAGGTCGCCTTTTGAACGGCGCCGCTACTAAAGCATCGGCCCGAAAAGTGGATTGCGGTTTTCGGGAAAGCCGATGCAAGGACAAAGGGTTAGATCATCGGACTGGATACGATATCCGGTCCGTTGATCTAACTCCGCCTCGAAATCGCGGCCGACCTACTGCCGGTCATCATGACGGTGCGGAACGCCTCGATCTGCGCGGCGGAAGATGCATCGTCCCTCGCGCCCCCGACGATTCGGTTCAACGGCAGCGTTTGCTGGAATGCATGATTGAGGCGACCGCCGCGGCGCAGAGGCCGAGCAGACATGCCGAGACAAGCAGGGTCGGCATGATGCCGGCCCTGTCGAACCCTGCCGCATAGATCAGCGGCATGGCCGACTGCCCGAGCATGGCCGCCATCGAGTGCAACGCCATCATCGCGCCCTGCGTATGCGGGGTCAGCGTCGCCAGATAGGTCTGAAGTGGAATGGCTGCACTGCGATAGTGCGAAGCCGAATGCCAGCAATGCGCCGAACTGCAAAGGCCAGGGAAGATGGGCACTCAGACTTGCCATGGCGAGCGCCATGACCAGCCCGCCGGCCAGGGTGAAATGGACTGGCGTTATCCAGCGCAGGGTGCGGCGCAGGCTGACCCCATAGGCAATGCTGCCGATCATGAAGCCGGAGAGCACGATGCCGACGGTGGACGCACTGGCTCCGACGAGAAAGGCAATGTGCGGGAACAAGCCCTGTGTCAGTCCGGTCAGGGCAAGCTGCAGCCCAAGATCGCGGCGGGCGCTCGCCAGCCCGAGAATCCTGCGATAGGCAGAGAACGCCGAGCCGAACCCGGCGCGCGATGACGAGACTTCGCGGGTATCGCGCAGCGCCGCCGTGACGATAGCGAAACAGCTCAGGCCGATCAGGCCGGCCACGAGCAGGCTGCCGCGCCAGCCGAGCGCATCGGCAATGAAGCCGGACCCGACGGCCCCGGCCAGCGACCCTGTGACCGAGGCCGCACTGGCCTTGCCGAAAGCCTCCTGATGCCCCTCAGGCGCGATCCGCTCCGCGAGGATGGCAAAGCACAGCGGGAATGTGCCGGCCGTGAAGAAGCCGACGACGAGCCGGGTGGCGAGCAGCAGCTCGAAACTGGAGGCAAGGCTGCCGAGCAATGTGCCAAGCGCGCTCACCCCGAGGCAGACGCGCATCACCCGCAATTTGCCGAGTTGGTCGCCGAGAGCACCGGCAATCGGCTGTGCCAGGGCATAGGCGAGCGCAAACGCCGTCGCCATGGCCACAACCTGGCTGCGAGGCACCGCAAAATCCCGGCTGAGCATGGGCAGCACCGGGTCGAACAGGAACACACCAAGCGAAGAGCCGAAGCAGGCGAGGCCGAGAATACGCAGCAATGCATGCTGTTGGTCGGGCGGTGGCTTCTGGCATGGGGCCTGTCCCCCTGGCGTGCCGACGGGCAGATTGGTCATCGGCTTGCGCAGACCCCTTTCATCGTCATCGGCTGCCCAAGTTGGCGATAGACCGTCCCGGGCACCGCGAGTAGCAGCACGGGGGCTATGTGATTTGACCCCGCGCCGACCGAACAAGATGCTCGATATCGCCCAATTCCGAGCAGATCAGCCGTTCTGGCCGCTCTTTCGGCAGCATCATTCAGGGAGGGACGTGGCTTAGAAGAGCGGGGTGATGTCTGCTTGGGTTATCGGTGCATCCATCGCGACATCGCTCTCAATGCAAGAGAGCCGGCGACACTGTCATCACACGCGACCGTCTCGGAGGATCGAGCGACGCCCGAAGGCCGGAGGATCCTGGATCTGTGTGGTTCGGAGTTTGAGTCCGGGGTAGCGGCAGCTCCTGCCGATCAGATGTGGTGTGCCGAGAAGCGTGGGAGTTCTTGGCGCTTCTCGGCGTCTGCATCCTGGCCCCAAGGCCAGCTGGACATACGTCACTACGCGGCGTCATCCCTGCGCGGCGACCGCCCGCACTGGTCCGGGGCGCGCCCCGGATTGCCCGGTCAGCGGCGGCAGACTTGCACGCGGCGGACGACCCAGCGGCCACGATGGTCGCGCACGCGACGGTTTTCCCACCAGCAGCGGCCATGGCGTGGCGCGACATGCCGCGGGGGCGAACGGTGCCATTGTGCGAGTTCGACGCCGGGATTGGTGGCAACGCTACCAGCCGATGATACCGGGGCAGCAAAGGCAGTGCCCGAACACAGTGCTCCGATAACCATCCCAGCAGCGAGCGCTGCTCCGCGAATATCAACCAATTGATCCTCCTTGGCCTCAAGCCAAATGTTGACCCGGCGCATCACCACGCCAGGCAATCGATCGGCCGCTGTCACGGCCGATCGTTCCTGCTCCGCCCGCTTTGACCGCGAGCTCGGCGAAAACTCTCGGCAGTCGGACAGAATTCAGAAGCGCCAGATGAGCGGAACGATGAAGACGGCCACCACGAAGAACCAGATCAGCAGCGGCAGGCCGAGCTTCCAGTAATCGCTGAAGGCATAGCCGCCTGGCCCCATCACCATCAGATTGGTCGGCGTCGCGATCGGGGTGAGGAAAGCTCCGGCGGCGGCAACGGCCGTGCTCATCAAGACCGGCCGCGGCGAAATCCCCATGCTGGCGGCAGCGGCCACCCCGATCGGGATGACGATCAGCGCGGTCGCGGTATTGCTGATCAACTGCCCCATGACGGCAGTCAGCACGAACAGACCCGCAAGCAAGGCGACTGGGCCGGCATCGCCAACCATGTAGACGAGCCGCTCGGCCATCAGCTTCGCCGCACCGGTTTCCACCATCGCGGTCGAGAGCGGCATCATCGCGCCGACGAGGATCACGGTGGTCCAGCCGATCGCGCGGTAGGACTGCTCGACATTCATGATGCCCGACAGGATGATCGCGCCTGCAGCCAGCAAACCTGCGACGGCGGGCGGGACGACGCCTGTGGCAAGCAGCAGAACCATCGCGACGAGAATGATGACGGCCTGCTTCGCGCCGGGGCCCATCGGCACGGCTTGACGGCGCACCAGTTCGGGCGAGCTCACGACGAGGACATCGGGATCGTCGAGATGGACGTCGAGCGCCTTCCAGGTGCCCTGCAGCAGCATGGTATCGCCGGCTTGCAGCACGATGCCACCGGAATCCTTGGTTGCATTCGCGGCGGCGAGTTCCGCCCCCGCGCGCTGCACGGCCAGAACGATCAGATCGCCACTGTCGGTGACCATCCCCGGGAAAACGGTCTGGCCGATCAGGCCGGAGCGCGGCGGGATCACGACTTCGGCCAGACCGGAGCGCTGGTTGAACAGCGTCTCCGCGCCCTGCCCCTGCTTTGCCTCCTCACGGAAGGCGAGATGCATCTCCGCCGCCAGTGTCGCGGCCGCGTCAGCCTCACCGCGAACCAAAAGATGATCGCCATCGGCAATGACCGAGCGACGGATGGGGCTTGCGGTTTCGCCCTCCTGAATGGCGACCAGCTGCAGCCCCGGATAGGCCGACAGGTCGATGCTGGCGGGCGCAGCGCCGAGATAAGGCGAACTGGCACGCACGCGCATCTGATAGATGCCGCTGGCAAGGCCGTATTGCTCGACCAGCGTCTTGGCATGCCGGCTGAAATCGGCGGGCATGGTCGCGCCATTGCGCTCAGGCAGCAGGCGCTGGCCGAAGAGGATGATGATCGCCATCGTGCCCGCCAGCAGCGGCACGCCGACCAGCGCGAATTCGAAGAAACCGAAGCTGCCCATCCCTGCATCGCTACTGGCCTCGGAGACCAGCACGTTCACGGGAGTTCCCGTCAGCGCCAGCATCGAACCCGCATGCGCGGCGAAGACCAGCGGCATCAGCAGTTGCGAAGAATTGCGCTTGAGCCGAACCGCGATGACGACAACAACCGGCAGCAATGCAGCGACGGCGCCGTTGAGGCTGATCACCGCGGTCAGCAGCGAAACGAGAATCATGGTGAGAATCAGAAGGCGGGTTCGACTTTCCTCGCCCGCTCCCTTGATCAGGAGTTGGCCTGCCCAGGCGGTGACGCCGGTGACCTCGAGCCCGGAGCTGACGACGAAGAGCGAGGCGATGAAGATGACGGCGGGGTCGCCGAAACCGCCCAGAGCCTGGGGCAGGGTCAGGACCCCGGTCGCCCAAAGGGCAAGCGCTACTCCCATCGCGACCAGAACGACGGGAATCTTGTTCCAGATGAACAAGACCACGGCAACGGCGATGATGGTGCCGGTATAGGCTATCGGGCTCAATCGCTCAGCTCCCTATTGGGCCCTGCCAGGCCGCAGAAATGCGTAGGGCGCAGCATGCCGGCGCAGTCTACGCCCCGGCACACCGCACCCAGCCAAGGCCTCAGTCTTCCAGGGTCGCCATCAGGATACCAATGCGGCAACCCTTTTCGTACTCGGTGAGATTCACATACTCCTTGATGGTATGGATCTCGGCCTGCCCGGCGCCGATGGTGATGGTCGGAACCCCGTGCTTGTCAAACCAGTTGGCGTCGAGACCACCATTGGAGAACAGATAGGTCGGCTCGATGCCCAGCAGCTTGAGCGCCTTGGTGGCACGCTTCACCACCGGAGCATCCTGGCCCAGTTCGAAGGGGGGGTAAGCCGGCTTCTGGCTGAACTTCACCTCCGCGGTGTTGCCCTCGTGATCCTTCACCTCGCCCTGCGCCTTGGCGAAGGCCTCCTTGTAGCCGTTCGCGATCTTGGTCGCGAAGGCAGCCTCCGGGCTGCGCGCCTCGCCGCGGATATAGACGTAGTCGGTGACGACATTGGTCGCATCGCCGGCCGCGACCGTGCCGCCCTTGCCGCCGAAAATGCCGACATTGCTGGTGCCGTGGCCGTCGGATTTGACGACCTTGCCGAACCAGCCGGCACGCTGTGCCTCGGCGATCGCGATGGCGCCGACCAGCGTCGCCGAAATGCCCTTTTCCGGCGCGACGCCGGCATGGGATGCCTTGCCCTTGATCTCGACTTCCCAGTTCTCCTGGCCGACTGCACCGACGAGCAGCTCCGAGGCGAGCTGGCCATCGACATTGATGCACATCGCAGCCCCGCCGAGATCGGCCGGGTTGAGTTCACGGGCACCATGCAGCCCGCTCTCCTCGCGGACGGTGAAGAGCAGGGTGATCGGCGGATGCGGCAGCTTGTGCTTGATCAGCGTCTCGGCGAGCACGACCAGGAGCGCGACGCCGGTGCGGGCATCGCCGCCGAGCGCGGTCGTCCCGTCGGAGACGATGCGGTCGCCCTCACGCCGAGGTTTGGCGCCGGCGCAAAGCGGCACGGTGTCGAGATGGGTGGAGAACAGCAGGCGTGGCCCCGGCCGCGTGCCCGGCAGATCGACGAAGAGATTGCCGGTCTCCGTCGGCACCGGGATGCGCTTGTTGGCATCGTCGAAGCGGATCGCGGATGCCGGCACCCCGACCTTCTTCAGCGCCTCGCTGACCGCAGCCCCGATCTTGGCTTCCTGACCGGTCACGCCTTCGACCGAGAGGAAATTCATCAGGTGGTCGATGGCACTTGCGACGTCGAGGGGGATTGAGGGGCTGCTCATGATGTCCATCCGATCAGGTCAGGGTTATTTCGTTTCGGGCTGCGCGACCGGCCGTCACAGGCCCCAGGGCAGGCCGAGCATCTTCCAGACCGCGAAGAGCGCCGTCCACAACACGAACATCCAGACGACATAGGGCAGCATCAGGGAGACGATCGTGCCGACACCTGCGGTCTTGTCGTATTTCTGGGCGAAGCCCACGACGAGGGCGAAATAGGCGTTGAGCGGTGTGATCGCGTTCATCGGGGAATCGCCGACGCGATAGGCGGCCAGCACCGCTTCCGGCTCGACGCCGAGCTTCATCAGCAGCGGCACGAAGACGGGCGCGAAGATCGCCCATTTTGCAATCGCGCCGGTCAGCAGCAGGTCGATGATCGCGACCACGACGATGAAGCCGAGCAGCAGCGGCAGCGCGCCGATATTGGCCGACTGCAGGACGCCCGACAGGCTGAGCGCCATGACGGTGCCCATGTTGGTATAGGTGAAATAGGCGACGAACTGGCTCAGCACGAAGAACAGGAAGATCGTGCCGCCGAGATTCTTGATCGACTTCTCGATCGCCGCGATCACCTCCGGCAACGTCCGCAAGGTCCCGGCTCCGATGCCATAGGCCCAGCCCGTGGTGAGGAACATCAGCATGATCAGTGCGATCAGCCCGTTCATGAAGGGCGAGTTGCCGATCAGCTCGCCGGTCGTCGGATTGCGCAGCGGCGCCCCCGGCGGCAGTGTCAACAGACAGAACACCGCAACCAGCGCGAGCAGGCCGAGCCCCGCGAAGCGCAGTCCACGCGTTTCCTGATCGGACAACGAAGCGCCCTGCTCCGTCGTGGTGCCTTCGGCCGCCAGCTTCGGATCGTAGACGCCAAGGCGCGGTGCGATCATCCGGTCGGTGATGAAGGCGATGACGACGGTGAGGAACAGCACCGAGGCGATCGAGAACCAGACATTGGAAGCCAGGCCGATCGAGCGGTTCGGATCAACGAGATGGGCGGCGTCATTGGTGAACTCGACGAGAACGGCGTCGAGCGGCTTGATCAGCATATTGACCGTGAAGGCTCCGGCCACGGCAGCAAAGCCGAGCGCGAGGCCGGCGAGCGGATGACGCCCAACGGCGAGATAGGCAATGCCGGCGAGCGGGATCAGGACCAGATAGCCCGCATCCGCGGCAATGCTGGCGAGGATGCCGACGAAGGCCAGGATATAGGTCAGCGCCCAACCCGGCGACACGATGACGAGCTTCCGGATCAGCGCCGTCACCAGGCCGGATTCCTCGGCCACGCCGGCCCCGATCATCGCGACGATCATCAGCCCCACGGCGGTGAAGCTCATGAAGTTCGGAATCAGCGACGAATAGATGAAGCGAATGCCTTCGACGTTGAGCAGGCTGCGTATCGCCGTGCTCGCCATCTCGACCTTATGGGTGTCGGGATTGATGCGCTCGAAGGTGACCGCCGCGCCGAACAGGCTGAGCACGGCCGACAGCACCATGACGATGGCGATGAGGATGAGGAAGATGACGACGGGATGGGGAACCATGTTCCCCACTTTCTCGACCGTATCGAGAAATCTCTGCATCGTTGTCTTTGACGCGACGTTCCCGGTAGACATGTCTTGCCCTCCCCTAAGCCTTGGACTTCGGCCCCACGGGGGGTCGCGATGAGCAGGTGTGCCGCCGGAATCGTTGCCGAGGCGGTCATACCGGCAACTTAATTCCCTGCGCGCCGAGGGCATCGGCACAGAATCCCAAAGCTTGGACCGCCTGTCCCAAAGTTGACGGCAAGCTTGCTGCCTCCGGATGGGTTCTTTATCCTGACACAGCCGCTCGAGATCCTCCGATCTCCTATTTGCAGATTGGGGACGTCGACGTGACACCGACGCACGGTAAGGCATGCAAGAGCAATTCGGTAAGCCCGTTACTGCGTGCAATGCTTGGCGCGCGCCCGAATCCTGGGGCTCTTTGACCATGGGCCGCCGCCTCGACACCTTGGGGATGAGCCTGGCGGGACTTGCCGTCGCGTTCGGCCTCAGTGCTTGCGCTTCGGCGCCACGCGGATTGCTTCAACCTGTCGAGCCCGTTGCCGGTACCGACCGTGTGAACATGCTTGCCGCGACGACGCGCGCTCCCTCGGCGGAAGCGGGTGTTCTGTTCAGCGGCGAGCGCGGAGATACGGTCTCGTTCAGCAATATCGTCGTCTCGATCCCCAAGGATCGGGAGGTCGGTACCATCCAGCTGCCGCGCACGGCTCCCGGCAATGCGGCAACGGATTTTGTCGTCACCTCGACCGCGCCGGTCGCCAAGACGGACCTCGTCAAATGGTTCAAGTCGACGGGCGGGCGCAAGCGCCGGGTCTTCGTCTTCGTCCACGGCTTCAACACGCCGTTCGACCGCGCCGTCTTTCGTTTCGCGCAGTTGACCCATGACGCCGATGCCGATGCGTCCCCGGTCCTGTTCTCGTGGCCGTCGCGCGGCCATCTGCTCGACTACAGCCGGGATTTCGACAATGCATCGTATTCCCGCTCGGATCTCGCTTATCTGCTGAAGGCGGCTGCAAGTAGCCCCTCTGTCGGCGAAATCGTCATCCTCGCCCATTCCATGGGGAGCTGGCCTGCCGTCGAGGCCGTCAGGCAGATCGCTCTCGAGCAGGGCGGCGTCCCCCGGAAGATCAACAATCTCATTCTGGCCTCGCCCGATCTCGATGTCGGCGTGTTTCGCCGGCAAGTCGAGGACATGGGCTCCCAGCGTCCGCAGATCACGCTTTTCGTCTCGCAGAACGACAGGGCGCTGCAGCTCTCCCGCTTCATTTCCCGCGGAGCGACGCGCCTCGGCGGCATCGACCTGACGCGCGACGAGTACCAGCAGCAGCTGGCGGGGTTGTCAGGCATCACGGTGCTGGATCTCAGCGCCATCAATGCCGGCGACCGCATCAATCACGACCTCTTTGCCGCCAGCCCCGATGCGGTCCGCCTCATTGGAGGCCGGCTGCTCCAAGGCCAGGTCATCACCGATTCCGACGTTTCCACTCCGCTGATGGCTGCGGATGCGCTCGGTTCGGCCGCCAGCCTGATCGTTACCGCGCCGATTCGCGTCTTCGACGCAGCGTCCCCGCGCCAGTAGCGAGCCAAGTGCCGCAAGAGGACCACCTGCTTCCTCCTGATAACGACAATTCTCGGCGGTTTATTGCTTGCCATTGCTAGCTCCGAGCGTCACAGTTTCTTCACGGAACTGAGAAACATTGACCTCCCGTTGGTACGCGGGGCCAAGATTAACGTAACGCTATCGCGAGGAGAATGCCGTGTCGGCTCTCTCTAGTACCAATTCAGGGATCCCGGGCGGAGCGGTCTTCGTTCAGAACTTCTCGACCAAGGGACTGCCCGCGGAGGATCAGTTCGACGCGTGGCGTTCTCTGCTCTCCGAGACGATCGATCTCTTGCCTACGCCGAACGCGTCCGAGCCATTCGACGCCGAGTTCTCCTCGTGGAGCTTCGGCGACGTCGTTCTGACCAGGACGCTCTACGCCGACGCCCCCGCTCGCCATTGGCGGCACAGGCCGCGGTCCTTCATGGATCATTGGTGCGTCGTGCTCGCGCATTCCTGTTCGCCTGAGTGCAACCTGCTTTCCCTGAGCCCCCCCGAGCGGCAAGGCAATCTCAGCTTCCGCTCGCTCGCCATGCCGTTCGAAGGCCAGGCCGAGGACACGGAAGTCCTGACGCTGTTCCTGCCTCGTAACTTTTGCCAGGAGGAACTCGTCGATTTCGAGCGGGCGCACGATCTGGAAATCAATCCCGAACTCGGGGCGCTGCTCACGGGCTATATGGAGAACCTCGCCCGACAACTGCCGCATATCTCGGTGGAGCATGCGCAGGGCCTCGCCACCGCGACGCGTTCGCTGGTCGCGGCCTGCATCGCGCCGCGGGTCGAACGTTCCGAGGCTGCGGAGGTGCCGCTGACCTCCCTTCTGATCGATCGTGCCCGGCGCGTCGTCCGGCAGAACATGGCCTCCCCCGAGTTTGGTCCCGAGCGGCTGGCGCGCCTCATGGCGATGTCCCGCTCCAAGCTCTACCGGCTGTTCGAGAGCACGGGTGGCGTGGCTCATTTCATCAATCGCGAAAGGCTTCGCGAGGCGCATCGCCGACTCGCATCGACTCGCGATGCCCTGTCGATCCACGTCATCGGCAATGAAGTGGGCTTTATCGATCATTCGACCTTCAGCCGGGCGTTCCGACGTGAGTTCGGCTACAGCCCCACCGAGGCGCGCGAACGGCACCTGACCAAATTCTCCTCGCTCCCATCTGGACTTGCCCAGCAGGATGCGGCGCTGGACGATGCAGCGGGAGGGAGCGGAGATGAACGCGCCGCACACAGCCTTGCCGACTAGCCGAAGAGCATGAGGTTCTCGGCATGAAGGGGGCGACGGGGCGCCTCTCCTTTCTCTACGCGGCCCTTTTCTTCGAGCTCGGCGTCAATCTGCCGTTCTTTCCGCTCTGGCTGCGCGCGCAATCGCTTGGTGACGATGCGATCGGCATCGTGCTTGCCGCACCGCTGCTGACCCGCATCATCGCAAATCCGGTCGTTGGCGTCCTCGCGGACCGGAGCGTGCGCATGACCATTGCGCTGGTTGCCTGCTCGGTGGCTGTCGTCATCGGCACAGGTTTTCTCGCCTTTGCCGCGGGCTTCCTGCCAATCCTGCTGCTGGTGATTGCGATCGCGCTCGCCCAGGGTCCACTGATCGCCCTCACCGATGCCGTAACCCTGCGCAGCCTCGAGGGCTTGCGCTCGGCAGAGCTGCGCTACGGGCGGATTCGCCTGTGGGGCTCGGCGGGCTTTGCGCTCGCCAACCTCTCGGCGGGCTGGATGCTCGACTGGCTGCCGATCTCTTCCATCATCGGAATGTTGCTGCTGTCGGCGCTTGCCACCGCGCTTGCCACGGTCGCCGTCGCAACCATTCGCCTGCCGGAGAGATCAGCCGCTCCCCACGAGAGGGCCGGGTTGGTGGAGAGGCCGCATCTGCTGATCCTGACGATTGCCGGGGCGGCACTCGTCCAGGCGAGCCACGCCGCCGTCTACGGGTTCAGCACGTTGCACTGGCAAAGCCTCGGCATTTCCGGGGGTACCATGGGAAGCCTCTGGGCGGCGGGCATCGCGTCGGAGATCACATTCTTCAGCCTGCTCGGATACGTCATCCGCGGCTCGGCCGGAGCAGGCGTCCTGCTCGCCGCCAGCGGCGCTGTCGCCACATTGCGCTGGGCCGGCATGGCTCTCGACCCGGATATAGCCTTCGTCGTCCTGCTGCAGCTGACGCATGGCCTGACCTTCGGCGCGACGCATCTGGGCAGCATCTTTCTGCTCGCGAAGTTCGCGCCGCGCAGCATGCTGGCCCAGGCTCAGGCCTGGCTTGCCGCCGGATGGGCCGGGGTGATGGCGGCTCTGACGACCCTTGCCGGCTATCTCTACGGCTCGTGGGGGGAGCATGTTTATGGCCTGATGGCGATCGCTTCCGGCATCGGCTTCCTCTTGCTGATCCCTGTCGCAGCCAGCCTGAGACGGGAGGATACGGCTCCGCAGCAAGGACCTCCGGACGCCGAGTACCCTGTCCCAAAATTGGGATGACCAGCGCAGAGTTGGGATTCTGAGCTAATCCGCGCTTCCCGGACTGTTGGTAGCGTCCGTCCCTGCCGCCCGAAGAGATTGGCGACGGACACTTGTCTTGCGCCCGAGGTTCCACGGCCTCTGCCTCGCGGTTGCCAGAGGAAGAACATGATGCTTTTGAACGGCTTGCGAGAGAACCCGTTCCCCGCGAATGGCAGGATCGTTGCAAGAACTCCGCCGTGTGCGAGGGCGGCGCTGCGAGGGCCGAAGGCATGAGCGTGCGTCGCGGCCCTGGTCCCTCCCGGTCTCTGCATGCAGCCGCGCTGACCGTCATTGCACTCGCCTCCGCAGCCTGCCAGCGCGAGGCCGACGAGGCCCCGCCGCCCGTGCGGATCGTCCGCACGATCACGGTCGACGAGCCCCGCCAGGCAGCGGACATCAATTTCACCGGCCATATCGAAGCGCAGGACCAGGCGTCGCTCTCCTTCCGCATCGGTGGCCGGCTGGCGGAGAGGCGCGTCGCGGTCGGCGCGACGGTACGCGAGGGAGAGGTCGTTGCCCGCCTCGACCCCGAGAACGAACTCAACGAACTGCGTTCGGCGCGGGCGGCACTCACGGCTGCTCAGGGCCTTCTGAGAAAGGCCGACAACCAGTTGCAGCGCCAGAGCCATCTGCTCCAGCGCAATGTCACGACGCAGGCTGATTTCGAGGCTGCCGAGCAGGGGCGCACGGCTGCCCGGGCTCAGGTCGACGCCGCACAAGCCCGCGTCAATTCCGCAGAAGATGTCGTCGGCTTCACCACCTTGAAGGCCGATGCACCAGGCGTCGTGACCAGGATCGGCGCAGAGCCGGGCGAGGTCGTCGCTGCCGGCCGGATGATCGTGCAACTCGCAAGGCGCGAGGGGCGCGATGCCGTATTCGAGGTGCCCGCCGCATTGATGCGCAGCCTGCCGGCCGATGCGCGCGTGTATGTCGCGCTCACCGGCGATCCCGGCACCACCGTCAGGGGCCGGGTACGCGAGGTCTCGCCCCAGGCCGACCCGGTGACGCGGACCTTCCGAGTCAGGGTCGGTCTCTCAGAGCCTCCGCAGTCCTACCGGCTCGGGACCGCGGTCCTCGGCACGATCCGCGGCAGCGAAGCCTCGGCCATTACCATACCGTCGACGGCGCTGGTGCGCCGCGAGCAGGATACCGGAGCCTGGGTCGTCGATCCCAAGACGCTCACCGTGTCGCTGCGCAAGCTCGACGTCCTCAGCGCCGACCCCGCGACGGCCCTGATCGGCAAGGGCCTGGCACTTGGCGATGTTATTGTCACGGCCGGCGCGAGCCTTTTGCAGGAAGGCCAGCATGTGCGGCTGACCGGGACGGAAACACGATGAGCTTCAACCTCTCGGAATGGGCCCTCAAGAACCGCTCGGTCGTGATCTATCTCATGATCGTCGCCGTCGCGGCCGGCGTGCTCGCCTTCGTGCGGCTTGGCCGCAATGAAGACCCCTCCTTCGTCATCAAGTCGATGGTCGTCTCGGCGGCCTGGCCGGGCGCGACCATGGAGGACACGCTGACGCAGATCACCGAGCGGCTCGAGCGCCAGCTCGAGGAAACGCCCGGCCTCGATTTCGTCCGCAGCTTCACGACGCCCGGCGTGACGACGATCTTCGTAAACCTGAAGCAGTCGGTCCCGGCGCGCCACGTGCAGGACACCTGGTACCGGGTCCGCAATCTCGTCGGGGACATCCGCCATACCCTGCCCCAGGGTGCGGTCGGGCCGTTCTTCAACGATCGCTTCGGCGACACTTTCGGCATCATCTACGGCTTCACCGCAGATGGCTTCACCAGCCGTGAGCTGCGCGACCATGTCGAAGCAGCCCGTTCGCGCCTGCTCCTCGTGCCAGACGTCTCGAAGATCGAGATCATCGGCGCCCAGGACGAGCGCATCTTCGTCGAATTCTCCGTCAGGGAACTCGCCAATCTCGGCATCGATCGCTCGGCCCTGCTCGGCGCCCTGCAGAGCCAGAACGTCGTGCGCCCCGCCGGCATCATCCAGACTGAGGACGAGAAGGTCTCGCTGCGCGTCTCGGGCGCCTTCCAGTCGGAAGCCGATCTGCTGAACGTCAATTTCCCCGTCGGCGATCGCATGGTTCGCCTCGCGGACATCGCCACCGTGCGCCGCGGTCATGCCGATCCGCCTCAGCCGATGTTCCGCGTCAACGGACGGGAAGCGATCGGACTGGGCATCGCGATGCGCGATGGCGGCGATATCCTGGCGCTTGGCAAGAATATCCAGCGTGCAATGGCGACCATCACCGCCAATCTGCCGCTCGGCATCGAGCCGCGCCTGGTCGCCGATCAGGCCGTGACGGTCGATCACGCGATCKACGATTTCATGACCTCGCTCTGGCAGTCGATCGCGATCATCATGGCGGTGAGCTTCATCAGCCTTGGCGTGCGCCCCGGCCTGGTCGTTGCGCTGTCCATTCCGCTGACGCTCGCGGTGGTCTTCGCCGTGATGCTCGTTGCCGGCATCGACATGCAGCGGATCTCGCTCGGTGCGCTGATCATCGCGCTCGCCCTGCTCGTCGACGACGCCATGACGACGACCGACGCGATGGTGACGCGTCTCGCCGCCGGCGAGGAGAAGGCAAAGGCGGCGACCTACGCCTTCAAGAAATATGCGATGGCGATGCTTGCCGGAACCCTGGTGACGATCGCCGGCTTCGTGCCGATCGGTTTTGCAGCAAGTTCGGCCGGCGAATACACATTCACCCTCTTTGCCGTGGTCAGCATCGCCCTGGTGGTGTCCTGGTTCGTGGCGGTGATCTTTGCACCGGTGCTTGGCGTCGCGATGCTGAAGGCGCCGGATCCGGCATCGAGCAATGCCGGCCCCGGCAGGGTCGAACGAACCTTCCGGCAGCTCCTGTCCGGGGCCATCAGGCTGCGCTGGGCGACCATCGCGGTGACGCTCGCATTGTTCGTCGCCTCCGTCCTCGCCCTGCCGCTGGTGCCCCGCCAGTTCTTCCCCGCCTCCGACCGGCCCGAGCTTCTGGTCGACCTGACACTGCCGCAGAACGCCTCGATCTATGCGAGCGAGCAGCTCGCGACCCGGTTCGACGCGGCACTCAAGGGCAACCCGGATGTCGATCGCTGGAGCACCTATGTCGGGCGCGGCGCAATCCGCTTCTATCTGCCGCTCAATGCGCAATTGCCCAACGACTTCTTCAGCCAGGCCGTCATCGTCGCCAAGGACGTGCCGGCTCGCGACCGCCTGCAGGCCAAGCTGGAAGAGCTCCTGGCCAAGGAGTTTCCGAATGTCGTCGCGCGCGTCTATCCGCTCGAACTCGGGCCGCCGGTCGGCTGGCCCGTGCAGTACCGCGTCAGCGGGCCCGACATCGCCGAGGTGCGCTCGATCGCGATGAAGCTGGCTCAGGTCGTCGCGACGAGCCCCAAGACCGAGCAGATCAATTTCGATTGGATCGAGCCTGCGCGCGAGCTGCGCCTGCGCGTCGATCAGGATGAGGCACGCCGCCTCGGCCTGAGTTCGCAAGCGCTTGCGGCGATCCTGAACACCGTCGTTTCCGGCACAGTCGTGACCCAGGTGCGCGACGATATCTATCTCGTCGATGTCGTCGTGCGGGCCCAGGACGCCGACCGCGTCTCGCTGGATACGCTGCGGACCATGCAGGTCGCGTTGCCCGGTGGACGCTCCGTGCCGGTGTCGCAGTTCGTGACGTTCAGCTACGGGCTGGACGCGCCGCTGATCTGGCGGCGCGACCGGGTTCCGAACCTGACAGTCGCCGCGGACGTCAAGCCCGGAACGCTGCCGGAGACCGTCGTCTCCGCCTTGCAGCCCTCGATCGACGCGCTGCGGAAGACGTTGTCGCCCACCTACAGCATCGCCGTCGGAGGAACCGTCGAGGAAAGCGCCAAGTCGCAATCCTCGGTCATTGCCGTCGTGCCGGTCATGCTGCTGATCATGTTCACCGTGCTGATGGCCCAGCTGCGGAGCTTCAGACTGTTCGCCATCGTGCTCAGCATCGCGCCTCTCGGCCTCATCGGCGTGGTCAGCGCACTGCTCGTGTCGGGCAAGCCACTGGGTTTCGTCGCCCTGCTCGGCATCCTGGCGCTGATCGGCATCATCACCAAGAACGCGGTGATCCTGGTCGGCCAGATCGAGGCCGAGCGGGCCAGCGGCAAGAGTGTCGTCGAGGCGGCGCTCGACGCCAGCAGCACGCGCTTCCGGCCTATCATGCTGACGGCGGTCTCGACCGTGCTCGGCATGATCCCGATCGCCCCAACGGTGTTCTGGGGCCCGATGGCCTTCGCCATCATGGGCGGCCTCCTGGTCGCGACCGTCCTCACTCTCATCCTGCTGCCCGTGCTTTATGTCGCCGTCTTCGGCGCAGGCTCGCCCACACCGAGCAAGACGAAAGCCCGGGCGACGGCCGCTGCGGGAGTTTCTTCGCGATGAGACCGATCTCAGCCATCCGGTTCCAGCCCTCGGCCACGCGCATTCTCCGCGCCGCTGCCGCCTCGATGTTCGTCCTGGCGCTCGCTGCCTGCCAGAACCAGGAGGCCGCCCCTTCGGAGGGCCGCCCGGTCCGCGTGGTCAAGGTCGAGGCCGGCAAACTCGCCAACGACATCAAGCTGAGCGGCGAGATCCAGGCCGAGAAGAATGTCGGACTCGGCTTCCGCATCGGCGGCCGTGTCGCCGAGCGGCCGGTCAATGTCGGAGATCGCGTCGCAGCCGGACAGATCGTTGCCCGCCTTGACCCCTCGCTCGAACGCAACGCTCTGACGGCCGCCAAGGCAACGCTCGAAGCGGCCCGCGGCGAGGTGAACACGACGCGAAACACGTTCGAGCGTCAGGAACGGCTGATGGCGCAGGGCTTCACCACCCGGCCTCGTTTCGATCAGTCGCTCAAGGCGCAAGAGGCCGCGCAGGCCCAGCTCGAGGACGCCGAAGCGCAAGTCGAGCTGGCACAGGACCGGCTTGGCTTCACCGAATTGCGCGCAGGCGTCTCGGGCGTCGTAACCGCGCGCAGCATCGAGCCCGGCGAAGTCGTGCAGGCTGGGCAAGTCGTGCTTCAACTGGCGCGCGAAGACGGCCGTGACGCCGTCTTCAACGTGCCCGCCACGCTGCTGGAAACGCTGGAAGGCGACACTCCGATCCGGGTCGCTCTCGCCGAGGCTCCGACAGTGCGCGCATTTGGCCGTGTCCGAGAGGTGGCCCCGCAAGCCGACCCCGTGACCCGGACCTTTGCGGTCAGGATCGGCCTGATCGATCCGCCGGAGGAGATGCGGCTGGGATCGACCGTGGTCGGGACCATGGAGCTCACCTCGGCCTCCATCGTCTCCGTTCCGGCCAGCGCCCTGACCCAGCAGGACCTGTCGCCGGCAGTCTGGATCGTCGACCCCGTGAAGTCGACGGTCTCGCTGCGCAATGTCGACGTCCTGCGCTTCGACCCCGGCCTCGTCATCGTCTCGCAGGGGCTCGAGCCCGGCGACGTCATCGTCTCCGGAGGTATTCAGGCGTTGCACCCAGGCCAACGCGTGCAGCCGCTTCCCGCCGCGCGCGAGGCCGGCCGCACTGCGGCGGCGGCCCGGCCGCCGGGAAGCCCGGCGCTCCCGCCTTCGTGACGCATGAGGCCCCTTCTCCGCCGCGGGCGGACCCCTGCAACCAGAGGGTATCCTGGCAGGATCACACCATTCACCAGTCAAGCGATGCCATGATGTCCTCTCGGAGACATTCTATGGAGATCATCCCCGCGGTCGGCGAGGCTGAAAGACTCAGAACCGAACTCCTCGTCGTCGGCGTATTCAGCGGCGGCGCATTGGTCGGGTCGGCGCGGCGTCTCGACGAACGGGCAGCCGGCAAGCTGTCCGCGATTGTCGGGCGCGGCGAACTTGGCGAGGCCGCCGGCGCAACCTTGCTGCTCCATCATTTGCCGGGCTCCGTCGCGACCCGCATCCTGCTCGTCAGCCTCGGCAAGCCCGAAGCCTTCTCCGACCGCGCCTATCTGCGGGCTCTTTCGGCAACGGCGAAGTTCATCGCGGAGAGCGTCGTCGCCGAAGCCGTCATCGCCCTGGCCGAACACGAGGTCCCCAAGCGCAGCTTGAACTGGCAGGTTCAACAGGCTGCGCAAATTCTGGCCGATGGCGGATACGTCTTCGTCCTGCCCGGAACCCATCCTCGCCGCCAGATCGCGCGGCCCCGCCCAGTGCGCAGCATCATGCTGCTCGTTCCGCAGACCCTCACCTCGGAACTCCTCGGCGCGCTGCGGCAGGGCATCGCGGTCGCCGAAGGCGTCGCCTTGGCGAAGGATCTTGGCAATCTGCCGGGCAATATCTGCACCCCCGCCTACCTCGCCAGCACCGCGAAGGAGATGGGGAGGGAGTTCGGCTTCAATGTCGAAGTCCTGGAGCGCGAGGATCTCGAAGCGCTCGGCATGGGCGCCTTTTTGGTCGTCGGCAGGGGCTCCGCCAATCCCTGCAAGCTCGTCGTGATGCAGTCCAATGGACGCAAGAGCCGGAGCCGGCCGATCGTCCTCGTCGGCAAGGGCATCACCTTCGATATCGGAGGCACGCCGCTGACCCCGGGAGGCGACCCCGACGAAATGAAGTTCAACATGAGCGGTGCCGGCTGCGTTCTGGGGGTGATGCGTACGGTCGCCCGACTGGAGCTGCCGATCAATGTCGTTGGACTGATCGCCGCGGCCGAGAACATGCCGGGCGGCAGCGCCAGCCGCCCCGGCGACATCGTCACCTCGATGTCGGGCCAGACCATCGAGATCCGGACCCACGAGGCCGAGGGGCGGCTTCTGCTGTGCGATGTCCTGACCTATGCCGAGCGCTTCTCGCCGGCCTGCGTCATCGATGTCGCGACCTTGACCGAGGCTTGCGTCGTGGCGCTGGGCTCGCATGCGAGCGGCCTCTTCGCCAATGACGATGCACTCGCCGCGGAACTCCTGAGATGCGGGGGCGTGTCGGGCGATCGTGTCTGGCAGCTCCCGATCTGGGACGACTATTTCGGCCAGCTCGGCAGCAGCTTTGCCGATACCAGCAATCTCGGGGGGCCTGCGGCCGGCGCGATCACCGCCGCCTGCTTTCTCGCCCGCTTCGCCAGGGCCTATCCCTGGGCCCATCTGGATATTGCCGGCACCGCGTCGATCTCCGGCGCCACCAAGGCCTCGACCGGCCGGCCGGTTCCACTGCTCGCCGAATTCCTCATCGGCCGCGCCGCGGAAGCAGCGTCGCCGAATGGCCTTTCCCTCCCCTCCCCCTCAGCAATGGAGCTGCACTCATGAGCGATCTGGTTTTCATCGGCTTCCCGACCGAACAAAAGGCCGAAGAGGTCCGTCAGAAGGTCCTTTCCCTCCAGCGCGAATATCTGATCGAGCTCGGCGACGCCGTTGTCGTCGTCAAGGACGAGAAGGGACAGGTCAAACTCAACCAGATGATGAACCTGACGGCGGCAGGCGCAGCGTMGGGCGCCCTCTGGGGCACCTTGATCGGCTTCATCTTCCTCGCCCCGCTGCTGGGCACGGCTCTCGGTGCGGCCTCAGGCGCATTGGGCGGAAAGCTCAGCGATGTCGGCATCAACGACCAGTTCATGAAGGACGCGGCCAGCGCCTTGCAGCCCAACACCGCCGGGCTCTTCCTGCTGATCCGCAAGATGACCACCGACAAGGTCCTTGCCGACCTGAAGGGCGTCGGCGGCACGCTGATGAGCACCTCCTTCGACGAGACCAAGGAGGCTGCGCTGCGTGAGGCGCTGGCAGCCAGCGCCAGCGCCAGCGCCAGCGCCAGTGCCAGTGCCGAAGCGGCTCCTCCGGCCGCCACATGACGCTGGACTGGGGCGCCGGAGCGGGAGCAGAACAGGCCCAATGGGCCATCGCGACGGCGCGCCTCGACGATTTCCGCCCCCTGCTGCCAGCAGAGGAGGAGGTCGTCGCCAAGCTTCTCAGCGGGACTTTCGACCGCCTGGGAGATGGCTCGCGCCCCGAGAAACCTGACCCGGCGCGGGTCATTCGCGCATCCTTCCTGCGCTTTCTCATGCTCGGAGGTGAGGAAGGCTGTCGGCCCCACGAAAAGGGCGTCAGGATCAGCGGCGCCTGG
The DNA here is from genome assembly GCF_056396065.1 of Allobosea sp. 05T433. Taxonomy (NCBI): domain Bacteria; kingdom Pseudomonadati; phylum Pseudomonadota; class Alphaproteobacteria; order Hyphomicrobiales; family Alloboseaceae; genus Allobosea; species Allobosea sp. 05T433. Next base: position 204,541 of record NZ_JBFTKS010000009.1, read on the forward strand.
ATCACGGATGTTCTCGATCTCGAAGCCTGTCGCGTCTTTCGCGACATCGGCCTGAACGATTGCCATTTCGAGGCCGCGCCGATCTTCAGGGCCGCGATCATCAACCGCCTGTTCCTGGACGGCTCCTCGCTTCCCGGGCTCCAGGCTGAGCGGCTCGAGGCGCGCGGCGGCGTTTATCTGCGCGGCGCGGAGGTCACTGGCGAGGTTGATCTCGTTCAGTCGCGTCTCGGCGGCAATCTTGAATGCGATGGCGCCACCATTCGCGCACCAAGCGGCTACGCGCTGCTCGCCCCGAGCCTGGAGGCACGCAACGTCCTGCTGCGGGGGGCGACACTACGGGGCGGCATCAACCTGTCCGGTGCAGTGCTTGCCGCAGATCTCGACTGTGCCGGCGCCACCGTCACCCGCACTGACGGCATTGCAATCGATGCCAACGAAATCGAGAACCGCGGTAGCGTCGTGCTGCGCAGCGCGCGCATCGAAGGCGAGATCCGGCTGATCGCCTCACAGATCGGCGGCGACATCGACTGCTCAGGCGCCGTTCTCGCCGCCGCCGGCCAGACTGCGCTGGACATGAGCCGCAGTGCGATCAAGGGCGCGTTCTTCCTGCGCCGGGATGCCCAGGTGAACGGTGCGCTGGTGCTGACCGGCGCTTCGATCGGGACCATCCATGACGAGGCGGCCTGCTGGCCCAAGCAGGGCGATCTTCTCCTGAATCGCTGCCGCTATGGCGCCTTCATCGACGGGCCAGTCGATGCCGAGAGCCGGCTCGACTGGTTAGGGCGGCAGGTGCCCGAGCGCTGGGGCGAGGATTTCTGGCCCCAGCCCTATGAGCAACTGGCCTCCGTCTTCCGCGAGATGGGACATGGCGAAGATGCTCGCGCCGTGCTTGTCGTCAAGGAGCGACTGCAACGCCAGGCCCGGCGCAAGCGGGCGGCCAATCCCGTGCTCCGCGGGCTTCTGACAGCCGCCGACGGTGTGCTTGGAATCACCCTTGCTTATGGTCGTCAGCCACTGCTGGCCTTCGTCTGGCTCCTGTTCTTCTGGTTTCTGGGCGTTGCCATCTTCGGTTATGCCGAGCACCGGGGGGCCGTGATGCCCAATAGCGCCGTGGTCCTGCGTTCGCCCGAATGGACCTTGTGCGGCATCGAACGATCCGAGCAGCGCTCCCTGATCGCCACCCAGCAGACGAGCGGCCTGGCCGAGCCCGGCCAGACCCAGCTCGCCTGCTTCCGCCAGCGCTGGGAGGCCTCGAGCTACCCGGCCTTCAGCCCCTGGATGTACTCGCTCGATACGCTACTGCCGGTGCTCGACATGGGGCAAAGAACCTTCTGGCGGCCCAATCCGTCCAAGCCTGGCGGTCGCATCGCCATCAACTATTTCTACTTCCAGTCGATCGTCGGCTGGGCTTTGAGCCTGCTGGCAGTTGCCGGTTTTTCGGGATTGGTGAAGTCGCCGTGACCCGGCCGACCCGCCTCGCATTCAGGATGGGAACGACGTGAGCAAAGCCCCGACATCTGCGCGCGCCCCCCGCAGCGGCGATGACAACGCCAATCGCGAGCCCCTCGCCATCGACCTGGCGCTTCAGGGTGGCGGCGCTCATGGCGCCTTCACCTGGGGCGTGCTGTGCCGGATCCTCGAGGAGGACTGGCTCGAGATCGAGGCGATTTCGGGAACCTCGGCCGGCGCGATGAATGCGGCCGTGCTGGCCTCCGGCTATGCCAAGGGCGGCCGTGCTGGCGCACGCGAGGCACTCGAGCTCTTCTGGCGAAAGGTCTCGGAAGCGGCGCGCTTCAGCCCGTTCCAGCGCAGCCCGCTGGACATTCTGCTCGGGCGCTGGACGCTCGACAACTCGCCGCTCTTCGTCGCCATGGACATGATGTCGAGGGTGGTCTCGCCCTACAGCCTGAATCCCACCGGCTCGAACCCGCTGGCCGATATCCTCGCCGAGGTGATCGATTTCGGCAGCCTGGCGACAAGCCCGATCAAGCTCTTCATCACCGCCACAAATGTGCGCACAGGCCGGGGGCGGGTGTTCCGCAATGCCGAGATCACGCCCGACGTGCTGCTGGCCTCTGCCTGCCTGCCGACCCTGTTCCAGGCGGTCGAGATCGATGGCGAGAGCTACTGGGACGGCGGCTATTCCGGCAATCCGACGATGACACCGCTGATCAAGCACAGCGATGCGCTGGACACCATCCTGGTTCAGATCAACCCGGTCGAGCGACCCGAGACACCGCGTACTGCGCGCGACATCCTGAACCGACTGAACGAGGTGTCGTTCAACGCGGTGCTGCTCAAGGAATTGCGGATGATGGCCCTGCTGCGGCAGAAGGCCAATCCCGAGAGCGGTGAGGGCGCGCGCTGGGCCCGCATGCGCCTCCATCGCATCACCAGCGACGCCATGACCGAGCTCGGCTACTCCTCCAAACTCAATGCCGAATGGGAGTTCCTGACCATGCTCCACAACGAGGGAAGGCGCTCGGCAGAGTCCTTCTATCGGGAGCATCGGGACGACATCGGCAAGACCTCGACGCTCGATCTCGACGAATTGACCGAGGGCATCTGAGGATAGCGAGCGGATCTGCCGCGCGCTTCAGCACCGACCTCCCGACACCAGGCCTGACCAGGAATGAAGATGACCTCCGGCAAGATCTATCAAGGCGCCCTGATTCTGATTGCGACGATCATGGCGGTCGCCGCGTTGTCGATCGCCAGCTCGGTCTTCGCGCCGGTCGCCTTCGCGCTCTTCATCATCGCGCTCGTCTGGCCGCTTCAGAAGAGCCTGCAGGCCTTCCTGCCCCGCCTGCTCGCGCTCGCGATCAGTGTCGTGGTCATGGTCGTCGCCTTCTTCGCCTTCGGGTCGCTGATCGTCTGGGCTTTCGGCCGTGTCGGCCGCTGGATCGTCAGCGACGCTGCGCGCTTCCAATCCTTCTACGACCAGATCACGGTCTGGCTGGAAGGGCATGGCGTGGCCGTGGCCGGCGTCTGGTCGGAGAACTTCAATGTCAGCTGGATGCTGCGCACCGCCCAGACCATCACCGGCCGCCTCAACAGCACGATGAGCTTCTGGCTCGTCGTCCTCGTCTACGTCATCCTCGGCCTGCTGGAAGTCGACGATTTCGGGCGCAAGGTGCGCACCATGCGCAACCGCGAGACCGGCCAGGTTCTGCTGCAGGGCAGCACGGCCACCGCCAGCAAGATCCGCCGCTACATGGTGGTCAGGACCCTGATGAGCCTCATCACCGGCCTGCTCGTCTGGGGCTTCGCCAAGGCTGTGGGCCTTCAGCTTGCGGAGGAATGGGGCTTCATCGCCTTTTCCTTGAATTACATTCCCTTCCTGGGTCCGCTCGTCGCCACGGTTTTCCCGACCCTGTTTGCGATGACGCAGTTCGGGTCCTGGCAGGCGGTGATCGCGGTCTTCGCCTGCCTCAACCTGATCCAGTTCATCGTCGGCAGCTATATCGAACCACGCGTCGCCGGCAGCGCGCTCTCGATCTCTCCGGCGACCGTACTGTTCTCCGTGTTCTTCTGGAGCTATCTCTGGGGCGTCTTCGGCGCCTTCATCGGCGTCCCGATCACGATCGCATTCCTGACCTTCTGCGCCCAGCATCCCTCGAGCCTATGGCTCGCGGAGCTCTTCGGCTCGCCGGAGAAGGATGCGCCTGCGATCCCGATCGACGCAGCCGTCAAGAGCTGAGGCCGGCGTCCGGCCTGGGCGCGACCTCGATCCGCTGCGGCGCGAGCAGGGCAAGCCCGCCATCCGTGGCGGCTGCGAGCGTGTGAATATAGAAGCCGGTTGCCTCGTCATCGGTCGCCTCCATCACGGGAGACGGCGCCGAGATGATCTTCAGCGGACCGCAGCGCCCGATCCAGTCGACATGGCGGTGGCCGTGCATCGCGACGAGCCGGTGCGACATCGGCTTGAGCTGGCGCACGAACCGGCTGCCATTGATCAACGCCGTGCCGATGCGCTCCGAGAAGGCCTTGGCTGGCTTCGGATATTCCACGGGATGGTGATGCAGCGCGATGACCCAGCGCGCCTTCGGGTATTGGCGCAGGATCGCGAGCATCGCTCGCATGTCCTCTTCCGAGACGAGGCCCAGCGCATTGGTGAAGGAGAAATGCGTTTCGGCGTTCGAGTTCAGCAGCACGAGCCCTAACCCGTCCGCTTCCGCCGGCGGCAGCAGCATCGGGAAGATATCGTCCCAGATATTGGCCAGCCCGGCCGACAGGCGCAGCGAGCCCGCATCGGCGAAGGCGGCGATCGTCCTTCGATGAGGCTCCAGCGCCGCCGACAAGGTGCTACCCAGCCCCGTCCGGTCCTGGTCGACGACCCGGACCCGGTCGCCCTGGATGGCGGCCATGGCCGACAGCGTCCGCATCTGTCTCAGGCGCTTCCCGGGACTCGTCGGCAATTCCAGTCGAGCCGGATTCGCGCGATCCACGATGTTCACGTCGTGGTTGCCGGGGAGGATGAAGCTCCTTTCGGCCAGCGCGGGATGCCGCGCCATCGCGTCCAGGAATTCCGCCCATTCCGCCGACCGGCCCGCATCCGTCATGTCACCGGTGATCAGAACGAAGTCGAGCGGTTCCTGGGCATGGATCTCGTCCAGTTTCTCGAGAACCTGGGCAAGCCGCTCGTTGCCACGCGGGCCGGCGCGCCCGCTTTCGATCCGAAAACCATAGCGCTCCCCGACGACATGGATGTCGGAGAGATGCACGACCCGCCATTTGCGGGCTGACGGCGGCGCCTCGTCATAGACCCCGAGATCGCGCGGCTGATCCATCAACCCATCGGCAAGGCCCCAGGCGAGCGAAGCAGCGGCGAGATATCCGCTCATGACGGTCACCGTATTGGCCAGCGCGGGAACGACCAGCCGCAAGGGATTGGCAAGTTCGGCTATCTCGCCCGACCAGCGTGTCGCGGGCCAGGCTAGCGCGGCAATGCCCGCGGCCATGAGGAAGGCAGCAAGGCCGGCGCCAATGGCCGTCGCGGCCCGCAGGCCCGCGCGCTTGTCCTCGCTGGCCTCGGTCGTGAGAAAGCGCTCGGCCAGGTGCCGCAGACCCTCGCGGCACAGGGCGTAGCCCGGTTGGACGGCGAGCGAATTCAACGACCAGAAGCTGCGTTCGGCGGCACGGAACAGGGGCCTGAAACCGAACCAGCCGAGGGCCGCGATCAGCGCCAGGAGAATGAGCGGCCCGATTCCTGCCAGCGCGTAGATCCGGCCCGACATCGAGGTGAACCAGGCCGTGGCGACAAGCGGGGCAAGTCCGAGCAGGACGCCCGGCAAGAGAGCGAGGATGATCCAAGCCAGCGCAAGCTTGGGCAGGTTGATTTCCCCCAGCATGCTTCCGGCGATGGCAATCAGGGAGCGCTTCTTGGTGCTGCTGGCGTCGTCCTCTGCATCTCCGGCCCGCGGTTCGATGATCATCGGCATGGTCGGTCACGATCCAGGAAAACTGCGCTCGCCAGGACAGATCGGCGTCGAATGGTCATGCCTTGCCCCGCAGCAACATCAGGATGCACACAACTCAGTTGCCTCGAAGGACATAACCTTGATGCCAGAGTCATGCACGCTTTCACGGCCAATCTTTCATACCCGAACCGAGAATGGGACGCCGAGCACAGAAGTGAGACACGGGGCTGATGACCGAGGAAAGGGCAGATGCTACTTTAAAATCAGATACTTACACAAGTTGTAACGTGATTTCAATAGAATTGAACGCGCCAATTCAATGCACGAAAGACAAAACTTCAGCGATATTTCGGGAATCATCCGCCAAAATCAGCGTTGGCGAGGCCTTGGTTGCTGTGACCTTATATTACATGAGCCACTGTCGCTCCGGAAAATGAAACCGCCATCTTCGATACTCGTCTTATCTAAGCTTCAAATCGGCCAAAATACTTGCGCACGAGCATCGTCTCGAGGCCGCGACCGGCATGCGATCATCGGGCTGCCGGCCCCGCCCACCCCTGGCTCGCGCCAGCCGGCCAAAGGGGCATGGTCATGACCACCGAAGCCAGGGCGCCGCCCCTTGCCATGCTCACGCGCAGTCTCGGCTTTCTCGCGCTATGGCTGATCCTGATGGGCCCCGCCCTGAAGGATCTGCCCATCGGCCTGATCGCCGCAGCCGCAGCGACCTGGACGAGCACGGCGCTTTGGCCGGAAAGCGGAAAACTGTCCACGCCCGGCCTCTTGCGCTTCCTGATCCGCTTCATACCGCAATCAGCCGTGGCCGGCGTCGATGTCGCGCGCCGCGCCTTTGCCCCACAGCCGGCCCTGTCGCCAGGCTTTGTCACTTATCGCACCGTGCTGCCGCCCGGCATGGCCCGCAGCGCCTCATGTGCGGTCATGAGCCTCCAGCCCGGCAAGCTGCCCGTCGCGGCGGATGCGGATGGCACGCTTCATATCCATTGCCTCGATCTGCGCGAACCGGTGGCGGAACAGATCGCCGCTGATGAAGCAGCCTTCTGCGGCACTCTGGAGAACGGGGGCGATCATGGCTGACCTCTTCACGGGAGCAGCGCTCTTCATCCTGACCGTCACGGCGCTTGGACTGTTTAAGGTGCTGCGCTCCGACATACCCGTCGAACGCATGATGGCAGTTCAGTTGCTGGGCACGGGGGGCGCTGCCGCCGTGCTGCTGCTTGGCGCCGCTTCGCGTTCCGCCGCCATGACGGATGTCGCCTTGCTGCTGATGCTCCTGGCCGCCGTCTCCTGTGCTGCCTTCACCTTCGGGCAGTCCGGCCTCGGCGCCGACGCATCCGAACAGACGGAGGACGAGGCGTGACGGCGCTCGTCAATACCTTCACGCTCATAGCCGTCGGCGGCGGCGCTCTTCTGTTTCTCGCCGGTACGCTCGGCCTGCTGCGCTTCCCCGACACGCTCAGCCGCCTTCACGCGTTGAGCAAAGCCGACAATCTGGGGCTCGGGTTGATCGTGCTTGGGCTCCTGCCGCAGGCCGAGAGCTTCGCGGGCGGCCTGAAGCTGGTCTGCGTCTGGCTGCTGGCCCAGATCTCGGCCGCAACGGCGAGCCAGTTGATCGCCGGGGTGCTCTATCGGCGCAAGCCCCGCCCATGACCATGCTTCTCGATCTCGCGCTCGTCGCGTGGCTTCTCGCGCTGGCCGTCCATGTCGCCAGGGCCAGGGATGATCAGGGTGCGATCATCGCCTTCATTGCCTTCGGTCTGCTGCTTGGACTGGGCTGGACGCGGCTCTCGGCGATCGACGTTGCCATGACCGAGGTGGCGATCGGCGGCGGGGTCACCGGCATGCTTCTGCTTCGGGCCGAAGCCCGGCTGCGCAAGCGCTCATCCCGCCCCCCAGCCCCCAACAGAACCGCCAAGGCAGGCGCCGCGATCGCCTGCACGCTCGCGGCGGCTGGCCTCGCACTCGCCGTGCTTTCCTTCCCCTCGCCCGCCCCGACACTCGCACCTGCCGCTGCCGCGGCGCTGGACGCGACCGGCCTCGGCAATCCCGTGACGGCCGTCCTGCTGGCTTACCGGGCGTTGGATACACTGCTTGAGAAGGTCGTTCTGCTGCTCGCCCTCCTGGGGGTGTGGTCGCTGGCGCCCGATCAGCTCTGGGGTGGTGCACCAGAGGTGAGGCAAGCGCTTGCGCCGCCGCCCTTTGTCTACCTCGCCCGCGTATTGCCCCCCTTTGGCGTGCTGATCGCCGTCTATATGTGCTGGGTGGGGGCCGACGCGCCGGGCGGGACGTTCCAGGCTGGCACCGTGCTTGCCGCGATGTGGCTGCTCGTCATGTTGGCCGGCCTGCGTCCCGCACCGGAAACGAGGCGGACGACGCTGCGACTTCTGCTTGTCGGGGGGCCGGCCCTGTTCTTCGCGATCGGCTTCCTCGGCTTTGCGATCGCAGGCGGCTTCCTCGCCTATCCGGAGGGTGCGGCCAAACCCATCATCGTCGGCATCGAGGCAGCGCTGACGATATCGATCGCCCTGACGCTCGGCCTGCTCGTGGCCGGCCCCTCCAGCAGGGCACCGGCCCCATGAGCCTCGCATCCCTCGGCCCTGCCACATTGTTTGGCCTGTGCGGCGCGGCGCTGGCCGGAATCGGCCTGTTCATCGTGATCACCCATGCCGGCCTCCTGCGCAGGATCGTCGGGTTCAACATTCTCGGCGCGGGCATCTTCCTGGTCTTTGGCGCGGCGGCACGGCGCGGAGCAGCCGCCGGATTTTCCGGCGACCCGGTTCCGCAGGCCATGGTGATCACTGGCATCGTCGTCGCATTCTCGGCGACCGCCCTTGCCGTCGCGCTGCTCCAGCGCCTGTTCGATCTCACCGGCCGCGAAAGCCTGGACGCGCCAGCCGCCGGCGACAAGCAGCGGGCCGAGCCATGACCCCTCTCGCGCCCGCCTCCGTTCACCTTGCCACTCCCGGCGGCTATCTGCTGGTCCTTGCCGTGACCTTGCCCGTCCTCGGCGTGCTGGCCATGCTGATCCTCGCCCCGCGCCATGCCAGGCAGGTCGCGCTTGTCACCGTCGCCGCCGGTCTCGTCACCGCGATCGCTATCGTGGCCGAGTTGATCCGGACCGGCAGCGCGCTCACCTATGTCGTTGGCGGCTGGCAACCGCCGCTTGGAATCGCACTGCGCGCCGACGGGCTTTCCGCGACGATGATCGCGATGACGGCGGTGGTGCTCACGGCAACATGCCTGTTTGCGCGGGACCTCTATGCGCTGGCCCCGAAGACGCAGGACGGGAGGGCGCCGACGACCTTCTGGGGCTTGCTGCTGGCAACCTGGAGCGCGCTGAACGCGGTCTTCGTCGGCGAGGACCTGTTCAACCTCTATGTCGCCCTCGAGTTGCTGACATTCGCCGCAGTCCCGCTGGTCTGCCTCGATGGCCGCGCCGAGACCGTCGCCGCAGCGTTGCGCTACCTGATGTTCGCGCTGCTCGGGTCCCTGCTCTACCTGCTCGGCACCGGGCTGCTCTATGGCAGTTACGGAACGCTCGATATCCAGATGCTGTCGCGCCTGAGTGAAGGCGGGCCGGCCCTCTCGGTGGCACTTGCCCTGATGATCGTAGGGCTTCTCGCCAAAGCTGCCCTGTTTCCGCTGCATCTCTGGTTGCCCCCGGCCCATGCCGGCGCACCCGCAGCCGCGAGCGCGGTGCTCTCGGCTCTCGTCATCAAGGCGCCGGTCTTCCTGATCCTGCGTCTCGTGCTCGACATCGCCCCCCCGCAGGCAGCGATCCTGGCCGGTCAGATCCTGGCGGTTCTCGGCGCGTCCTCGATCCTGTTCTGCAGCGTCATGGCGCTTCGGCAGGCGCGGCTGAAGCTGATGATCGCCTATTCGACCGTGGCGCAGATCGGCTATCTCTTCATCGTCTTCCCGCTCGCAGCCGGAAATGAGGCGCAAGCTCCCTGGGAAACCATCGCCTGGACCGGAGGTGTCCTCCAGCTGGTTTCTCACGCGTTCGCCAAGGCCGCGATGTTCCTTGCGGCCGGCGTCATCGCCGAGGCCTTTGGCCATGACCGGATCGCCGATCTCGGCGGGTTCGGCCGCGTACTCCCGATCAGCGCGGCGGCCTTCGGCCTCGCCGGCCTGTCCCTGATGGGGATTCCACCGAGCGGAGGCTTCATTGCGAAGTGCCTCTTGCTGACGGCCGCGGTGCTGAACGGCCACCCATGGCTTGCCGCCACCATTCTGGCCGGAGGCCTGCTTGCAGCGGGCTATGTCTTTCGCGTCGTCGACCGCGCCCTGGCAACACCGGCCATCGCGCTCGTCGCACAGAAACCGATACCGCGGCGCCTCGAGCTCGTGGCCCTTGTTCTGGCGGTGGCGGCCGTGCTGCTTGGTTTCGTACCGCTCGAGCCCTTCGGCTTCCTGCAGCTGGGGCGCTCCGGTGTCATCGCAACGGTGGCGCCATGAACGCTTCCGGCCTGCTCCTTGCCTCTTCGTTGCTCCTCCCGCTCGCAATGGCGGCCTGCTGCATCTTCGGGCGCTTCCGGACCCGTGCGCTGTCGCTGCTTGCTGTCGCGCCCCTGCCAGGCCTGCTCGCGGCGCTTCTGGTGCCGGACGGAACCTCGGTCTTCTTCCCGCCGCCATTCCGGATGTCGCTCCTCCTCGATCGGCCGGGTGCAATCCTGCTCGGCGGCGCCGCCCTGCTCTGGAGCGCAGCGGGCGCCTTCGCGTCCTCCTACATGGGCCGCGAGCCGGCCGCTGCCCGCTTCGCCGTCTGGTGGCTGCTGACGCTGACAGGCAGCCTCGGCCTCTTCATCGTGGGCGATATCGCGAATTTCTACCTGCTCTTCACGCTGGCGAGCCTCGCCGCCTATGGGCTGATCGTGCATGAGCAGACCGCACGCGCTCACAGAGCCGGCGTCGTCTATGTCGTGCTGGCACTGCTCGCAGAGGCGTTTCTGCTGCTGGCCTTCGTGATGCTCGCGGCCGGCCACCCCGACGCCAATCCTGCGATCCGGGACGTGGTCGCATCCCTGCCAACATCCCCGATGCGCGACAGCATCGTTGCCCTGCTCATCCTCGGCTTTGCCTTGAAGATGGGCCTCGTGCCGTTGCATGTCTGGCTGCCGCTCGCCCACCCCGCCGCGCCGATGCCCGCTTCCGCCGTGCTCAGCGGGGTGGTCGTCAAGGCGGGCGTGATCGGCTTGATCCGCTTTTTGCCCTTCGAGGCCGGCCTGCCATTCTGGGGCAACGTGCTGATCGCGGCCGGCATCGTCACCGCGTATTTCGGCGTCATCGTCGGTGTGACCCAGACCCGCGCCAAGACCATCCTGGCCTATTCCACGGTCAGCCAGATGGGTCTGCTCGCCGTCCTTCTCGGTGTCGGGCTCGAGAATGCCGATACCGGGGCGACGAGCCTCGTTGCCTACTACGCGGTGCATCATACGCTGGTGAAGGGGGCCCTCTTCCTGGCGGTCGGCATTCTGGCTGCGACCGGGCAGGCACGGTTGCGTCCCGTCCTGCTGCTCACCGCCCTCCTGGCGCTCAGCCTCGGCGGCATGCCCCTGACCAGTGGCGCCCTTGCCAAACTCGCGACCAAGCCGATGCTGGGCTATGGCTATGTCAGCCACGCGATGGCGCTGGCCGGCGCTTGCAGTACGCTGCTGATGCTGCATTTCCTGTCGATCGTGGCGCGCGACGCACGGGAGAACTCCCCGTCCTCCGCTCCTCCCGGACAGCTCCTCCCCTGGCTCATCGTCGCGGCCGCCTCGCTGGTGATCCCATGGTCGCTCTATCCCGCAATTGCGGGCGAAGGCATCGCCAGCCTGCTGCAGCCCGACGCGCTCTGGAAGGTGGCCTGGCCCATGCTGCTGGGCGCGCTTGCCATGCTGCTGGTTCGTCGCATCACGGCATTGCCTGGCTCCATCCCCGAGGGTGACATCGTCGTGCTGGCAAAGGCCGGTACCTCCGTCATTCAGCGCCTCGCTGCCGGCATCGAGCAGGTGGACGCCCTGCTGCGCCGCTGGTCGGTGGCCGGGCTGTCGCTCATCCTCGTTGCCGTTCTGCTGGGAGCGCTGATGTATCGAGCCTGAACGCGAGCGGGTCTGTGCTCCCTGGCTCCCTGGCTCTCTGGCTCTCTGGCGCCCCGGCCATGGTCGGATACAGTACCCGCATCCGCCCTTCTGCAGCGGAGCACATGACCCCGCTTCGGTGAACGACCAGGACAGCGGAGGCCTCGTGCCGTGGCCGCTTTGACACGCATCATCACAGGACTGGACCAGACTTGAGCCCGATCGAGAGTACCGCCGTCGTCACCGTGATCACGATTGCCCTGTTCGCCTGGAACAGGCTGCCGGTCATCGTCGTGGCCATTGGAGCAGCGCTTTCGCTCTGGGCGACCGGTGCCGTCACGCTCGAACAGGCTCTCGCCGGATTTGGCGATCGCGCGGTGCTGTTCATCGCCAGTCTCTTCATCGTCAGTGCCGCGCTCGAGAAGACGGGCGTGACCGCCTGGGCCGGACAGCTCCTGATCGCCAAGGCGGGCGAGAACAGGCGGACCCGCCTGCTGATCATCATCATGACGGCCGTCGGCTGCCTGAGCGCCCTGATCAGCGGCGGCGGCGCGGTGGCAGCCCTGATGCCGGTCGTGGTGATGGCCGCGATCCGGCTGCGGCAATCCCCGTCGCAGCTCCTGATGCCGCTGGCCTTTGCGGCCCATGCCGGCTCGAACCTGCTGCTCACCGGTGCCCCGAAGAACATCCTGGTCTCGGAAGCGCTGGAAGATGCCGGGTTGCAGGGCTTCGCCTTTGCCGAGTTCGCTCTCGTCGGCATTCCCCTGCTCGCCGGCACGATGGCGATCATCCTGCTGCTCGGGAAGCGCCTGTTGCCCGAGCAGAGCAGCGCGCGCTTGCCCGCCGACTTCAGCCGCCACGCCCAGACGCTGGTCGAGCACTACGGACTGAGCGACGGCGTCTTCCGGCTGCGCGTGCGCGCCACCTCGTCCTATATCGGGAGTGCGCCCGCAGCCCTGGACTTCGCCGGCGATCAGCGTCTCACCTTGATGGCCGTTCAGGCCGGAGATTCCGGCACGCCATTGCGCGCGCCGGCGATCTCGGAGGGCGACTACCTGCTGGTGAAGGGCGATGCGGCAGCCGTCGCCGATCTCGCAGCGGAGAAGCACCTCGCCTTGCGCGAGGACCGAGGGGACGACGAGGCCGGGCCGAGCCTGTTCAACCGCCGCTCCGGCCTCGCGGAAGTCGTTATCCCGCCGCGCTCGGCCCTGATCGGGCGCGCGATGTTCCCGGGCATGATCACCGATAGCGGCGATCTCGTGGTGCTCGCGGTGCAGCGGGCCGGCGTCGATCTCGAACCCGACGATGCTCTCCAGGCTGGCGATACGATCCTGCTGGAAGGCAGCTGGAAAGCACTCGACCTGCAGCTCACGGACCCCGACATCCTGGTCGTCAACTCGCCCGATCTCGTCAGGCGCCAGGCGGTGCCGATGGGCGCCGGAGCCGGCGTCGCCGTCGCAGTGCTGGCCTGCCTCGTCGTGCTGCTCGCCACGGGCATCGTCCCGCCGGCGGTGGCCGGGCTCGTCTCGGCCTGCCTGCTGATCCTCACAGGCATCGTCACGGTCGAGCAATCCTATCGCGCCATCAACTGGACGACGGTGATCCTCGTCGGTGCGATGATGCCGCTTTCCACCGCCATGGTGCAGTCGGGCGCGGCACAGCTCGTGGCCAATTACCTCGTTGCGCTCACCGGCGATGCCGGACCGATCGTCTTTCTCGCGGGCCTTTTCGTGCTGACCGCAAGCCTCGGCCAGATCATGAGCAATACGGCCACCACGATGCTGGTCATCCCCATTGCCATGGCGGCGGCCACCGGCATGGGGGTTTCGCCCCGCCCGATCCTGATGAGCCTGTGTATCGCCGGTGCAGCGTCCTTCATGACGCCGATCGCGACCTCGACGAACATGATGGTGATGGGCCCCGGCGGCTACAGCTTCAATAGCTACTGGAAGCTCGGGACGCCGCTGATGATCTGGTTCTTCATCATGGCGGTGTTCTACGTACCGCTAATCTGGCGGTTCTGAACTCCGGCGGTCCGGACTCGAACCGCCGCCCATGATCCAATCGGCGCGGAACCGGCTCCGCCGCCGCCTATCGCGTGGCGGGTACGGCAGGAGATGCGGACGCCGCGCCACGCAGCGGTTCGTCGATCCGGTCGATCAGATAGGGAAAGAAAGGGTTCGACGACATGCGCAGCAGCGAATCCAGATTCACGATCAGGGTGCCGCGCTCACCGCGGGCGGCGACCGCCCCGAGCTTGATGCCGAAATCCTCCGCCGGATCGGGCTTGAGGCCGTAGAGGCCATCGGTGACCGGGAATGGCAGGGCGACATGCGACAGTGAAAACACGTCGAAGGGATAGGACAGCCCGAGGTCTCGCACGGTCTCGGCCGATGCGCCGGCCTCGGTCACCCGTTCGACGACATCGCTGGAATCCTCGCTGGCATTGGTGATGATCGACACCCGGAAATTCCGCGGCGGTGCCGGCAGCATGCGGCTCAACAGCGTGTCGGAGGCCGAACTCAGCAGCGGCCCGAACTTGGTCGAACGGTTCAGGTCGAACAGGACGAGCTCGCTGCCATTCGCCGGCAGATGGGCATAGAGCGAGGTGATGATCGCCCGCGTGCTCACGGTGAAATCCATCACCGACTGGAAGCTGATGAGCGGCGCCAGGTCCTTCAACCGGTTTTCCCGCGCCAGCCGCAGGATCTTCTGCTGCAGGGCGCTGGTCAGCAGATGCGACTGGCGCGCGCCGTTGACCGGGAAGGAATTGTACTTGAACGGGTTGAACTCGGGCAGGACGCTGAGCCAGGCCGCCTTGGCGAAAGCCGGCAGGATGGCCGGCAGGCCGGCAAGCCCGGCGAAGCGTGCGAAGGCCGTGATCCCAATCATCGGCGAGATCAGGACAAGGCGGTCCGGCCGCGCCAGTTCCTTGTTCTCGAGCGCTTCGAGCGCATACATCAGCGCAAGTGCGCCGCCATTCGAGAACCCGACGAGATGCAGTGGCGCGGCGGGCTCGACCCGCTTTCTCGCCTCCCTGACCGCGAGGCGCGTCGCAGCCAACCAATCCTCCCATTCGATCTCGGTCAGCCCGGCCGGCACTGTGCCGTGTCCTGGCAGACGGATCGCGATGGCGACGAAACCACGGTCACGATATTGCCGTGCGACGTGGCGCAGGCTGTAGGGCGAATCCGTCAGCCCGTGCAGGAACACGGCCACGCCGACCGGCTTGCCCTCCGGCTCCATGACATAGGAGCGGTTCCAATCCTGCTTGAAATGCTCGGGATGAATCGCGCTGCCGTCGAAATAGCGATTGACCGGAACACGCTCCTCAGGGGCGAGCTTTTGCGTGACCTCCGCCCGCACGCCCGCGAAAGCTGCCGCCTCCGCCTTGAGATAGTCGTCCCAGCTGCCGCGATCGAGCTCCTTGATCGAGAGTTCATGCGGCACATAAATGTGCCAGGGTTCAAGCGGCGCGCCGCGCTGGGTGTCGTAGATGCGCAGTCCGAGCAGGGACAGCGCGACGATCGCGAGGACGGCGCCCCCGCGTTTCAGCGTCTTGCCGATGAAACCGCGCATGCCTGGAACCTTCGAGAATCTGCTCTGCCGATGATACGCCGGACCGGGAGGTCAGGCAGCAGCCTTCCGGGCGGCGAGCGCGATCGCGATATAAGCCCAGCCGGCGAAGAGCAGCGAGACGCCCACCAGCGTGCCGGGCGCATAGATGCCGCCATAGGGGAGCCGCATCGCCAGCGCGACGCCAACGACGATCGTGATGATGCTGGACAGGAACATCCAGCCCACGCCGCTCTGCGCCCGCATCTTGATGGCAAGCCCGAGCTGGGCGAGGCCTTCCGCGATCAAGACAAGGGCAATCACCAAGGTGATGGCAATCGCCCCCTTCATCGGGTTGAAATACACCAGAATGCCGCCCAACAACTCGATCATCCCGACCAGCAACTGCCAGACGAAGCCACTCCACTCCTTGACCATGAAGGACTGGACCACCTTGAATGCGCCAGCGACAGCCAGGATCAGGCCAAGGAACAAAGTCACCGCCATGGTCGAGATGGCAGGGCTTGCAATCGCGATGATCCCGCAAATGACCAGGGCGATCCCGAGTGCGATGATCTTGCCTGACATCAGCCGAACGAGGCTGTGATCGGACCTGCTTGAATTCTGGGCCATGAGTTGCGCAATCCGTCGCTGTAGAAGCAAGCGATGGCCTTGCCGCCGAGGCCGCCCGCCGCACCGGCAGACAGTCGCAATCGGGCAATGCCGTCATGAGCAGTTATGCCGCGCCTGGTCTCGGGACGGATCAGCAGGGAATCCCAAAGCTAGTCAGGGAATCCCGTTTTCATGGATTTTGGCGGGCAGCGGCCCGGGTGTGCCGGCGCAATGACGCGACGGACGCCCGGACCGCGATCAGGCGCGGATCGGAGGCCTCACGCACCGACCTTCGCCAGGACGTCGGCGCGCAGGAAGCGCTCGATGAACAGCATGAACAGCACGGACGGGACGAGCAGGATCAAAGCCGTGATCGACGCGACCTGGTAGTTGCCGCCCATCGCCGCGTTGTAGAGCAGCAGCGGCAATGTCGTGACCTGCGGCACACCGACGAAGAAGGTGCCGGTGAATTCGTCGAGCGATTCCAGGAACACGAAGATGCCGCTGGCGATGATGCCAGGCGCAGCCAACGGCAATGTCACGGTGGCGAAGGTACGCAGGGGTGACGCGCCAATATTGCGGGCGGCGAGCTCCAGGTCCTTGTCGACTGCGGCAAAGGCCGCCGCCGCGATCCAGACGGAATAGACGAGGCCGTGAGCGGCATGGACGAGGACCACGGCAAAGACCGTGCCGTTGATGCCGATCTGGTAGAAGACGCGCGCGACGTTGATGTAGATCGCGACGGACGGGAATGCCTGCGGCAGCAGGAACATCACCATGAACAGCGCGCGCACCGGCAGCTTCAGCCGCGCCAGCGCATAGCCGGCCGGGATCGAGAGCGCGAGCGCGACAATGACCGTCAGCACCGCGATCCATACGCTGGTACCGAGCGAGGCCATGGCGTCGCCGGTCGGGCGGAAAACCTGCTCCCAATAGCGGGTGCCATAGGTCACCGGCAGCTTGTAGGGCGTGTACCAGCGCTCGGCGACGGACCACAGCGCAAGGTTCGCAAGCGGACCGATGAGGACGAAGGCGAAAGCGGTGAGAAGGGCGGCAGCCAGCGCCGCCTTCGCCGTGGAGGCAAGCCGGATCATGGTGCGGCCTCCTTCGACATGCCGCGTTTCAGGTAGAGGATCGCGGCACCGGCACTGATCAGATAGGTGATTACGCCGAGCGCATTGGCAGTGGCGTAGTCGCCATAGGCGTTGATGCGGAAGGCCATGTCGACGGTCAGCATGGTCGGCTGCGAACCCGACACCATCATCGGCACCGAGAGCACAGAGAGCATCGTCACGAAGGACAGGACCAGCGCGACGAGGAGCGTCGGCATCACCTGCGGCAGCGCCAGCTCCACCAGCACCCGCAGGCGCGAAGCGCCGAGATTGCGGCCGGCTTCGAGCGTCGCCCGGTCGATCGACGCCAATGCGCCGGCCAGCAGCAGGGCCACGAACGGCGTCTGCTTCCACACGAAGGTCGCGATGATACCGCGCCAGTCGAGAAAGCTGGTCGCGCTCAATGGGTCCATCAGGCCAAGCGAGACGAAGGTGTTGTTCATCAGCCCGTTCTTGGCGAGGAAGGTCCGCATGCACTGCGCCGCGACGATGAAGGGGATGAAGAGCGGCCAGCGATAGAGCGCCTTCAGCGTGCCCACGACCCATCTGTTTTCGCCGAGCGTCAGCGTTCCCGCGATAGCGATCGCAGCCAGTGCCGTCAGCAGGCAGGAGGACAGCACGATGATCACCGTGAAGACGATATCGCCGGAGTAAAGCTCAAACGCCTTGGCGAACCATTCCAGCGTCAGCGAGCCGTCCGGGCGCGTGAAGGCCGAGACCAGCGAAAAGCCGAGCGGATAGAGAAACAGAGCCGCGACGAGGAGCAGGCCCGGCGCGATCAGGATCAGCGCCAGCTGGCGTTGGGACATGGGCAGATATGCCGATCGAGAGGAGAGGTGGCCCGACTTGCGTCGGGCCAGGAGGTGGTGGAACGTCTCAGTTCGCGACCTTCTTCTCGTAACCTTCGAGAATGTCGTTGAAATAGGGCGCGATCGGGAACGCCTTGGCGTTCTTGGACAGGTCCGTCGGGGTGATGTCGGTGAAGAGCTTGTTCCAGGCAGCCTGGTCGAGCTTGCCTTCAAGGTTCTTGGCATCGATGCCCGGATACCAGTTGAACTTCTTCACGATGCCGTCCGCCTGCACCTGCGGGCTGGTCGCGAGCGCGATGAACTCCTCGGCGAGCTTCCGGTGCGCGGTCTTCTCCGGCACGGCGTAGTACATCGGCTGGCCCGGCATGCCGGGGGCCGCGAGCTTCAGCTTCATGTTCGGCGGCAGCTTGCCGTCAGCCTGCCAGGAATAGAACATGTCGACCCAGACCGGCCCGATGGCGATCTCGCCGCGGTTCAGCATGTCGAGTGTGCCGGCATTGCCGGGGGTGATCACGACGCTCTTGTTGAAGTCCTTCAGGTCGGCAAGCGCGCCATCCCAGGTTGCCTTCACCGCCGGATCGTACGGTCCCTTGATCAGCTTGTCGGCGTCGCCGCCGAAGGCGTAGACCCAGCCCGCCACGAAGGCGACGCCGGACATGCCGCCCTTGATGCCGTTATAGCCGAACTGCTTGGGGTTCTTCTTGGCCCAGTCCTTCAGCTCCGCATAGGTCGCCGGAGGCGATTTCAGCATGTCGGCATTGTAGGCGAGCGCGGTCTGCGACTGGAACATCGGGATCACGAAGCCGGAAACGTCGGCGCCKAGCGAGTTCTTCGCGGTCTCGCTGGAGACGAGCTTCGCGGTGTCGACCTTGTCGGTATACTTGGCGAGGAGGCCTTCCTTCACCATCGTGCCGGCGGCCTTCTGATGGATGACGACGACATCGAAATCCGAAGCGCCGGCGCTCTTCTGGGCGTCGAGCTTCTCGAAGATCTTCTGCGATCCGGAGTCGCCGGCGCCGGTTCCGACGGAGACGACCTTCACGCCGGGATGCGACTTCTCGAACATCGGTCCGAGATAGTCCTTTACGTAGTCGACCATGTTCTGGTCGCCGGCGGTGGCGACGTTCAAGGTCTGAGCGGACAGCGGCATCGCCACCATCAGCGCTGCAATCGAGCAGGCAACTGTAAGAATGCGCATGAGCTGACTCCCTGTCAGGCGGCGATCCCGGCCTCGGATGCCGGGAAGATGTGGAGGCGCTGCAGCGGAATGCGCAGGCCGACTTTCGTTCCGAGTTCGTGACGGGCAGCGTCGTCGACCGTGATCTGGCGGCCGGCGGCTTCGACCCGGTAGCGGTAGACTCCGCCGGGATAGGCGCGAGCCGCAATGCGTCCGGGCACCAGCAGGTCGTCGGAGGCTGGGGCGTCGGCCGCATCGAGGCGCGCGACATCGTCGCGGAAATAGGCGACGGCATCTCCGACAGGCAAAGCATCGAACGCCTCGGCCGCGATCTGGGCCGTGGCGTCCCCTGCCCTCAGCGAGGCGCCGCGCTCGGAGCGCTCGACATGAAGGGGAAGGACATTCTCCGCCCCCATGAAATTGGCGACGAAGGCCGTCGCCGGGCGATCATAGACCTCTTCCGGCGTGCCGACCTGCGCAATCCGCCCCGCCTGCATGATGACGAGCCGATCGGCCATGGTCATTGCCTCCTCGCGATCATGCGTGACATGGACGGCAGTCAGGCCAAGACGCTGCTGGATCGCACGGATCTCATGGCGCATCGTCATGCGGATCTTGGCGTCGAGATTGGAGAGCGGCTCGTCGAGCAGCAGGATGCCCGGATCGATCGCCAGCGCCCTGCCAAGCGCAACGCGCTGACGCTGCCCGCCCGAGAGCGCCGTGACCTTGCGGTCCTCATATCCGGTCAGGCCGAGGAACTCGAGCATGGACGCGACCTTGGCGGCGATTTCGGCCTTGGACGCACCACGCAGCTTCAGCCCGTAGCCGATATTCTGCAGCACCGTCATATGCGGCCAAAGCGCATAGGACTGGAAGACCATCGCCATCCCGCGCTTCTCCGGCGGGAGTGACGCGACATCATTGCCGCCGACGATGATCGAACCGGATTGCACCGGCACGAAGCCGCTGAGCGAGCGCAGCAGAGTGGTCTTGCCGCAGCCGGACGAACCGAGCAGCGCCGTGAAGCTGCCGGGCGTGAAATCGAGGCTGACGCCGTGCAGCACCTGCGTGCCGCCATAGGCGACATGCAGGTCACGCACGCTGATGGCCGCGCCGCTGCGCGCCCTGTCCGGCACTCCCACTTGCAAAACGCCTTCTCCCTTGTCGCGACCTTTTTTCCAGCTCTATGGAATATCTCTTCCATTTTCTGGACCGCTTGGAATAAACATAACGAACACTCGCGCCGATGTGCAACAGGTTTATGAAGGCTTGATGTCACCCCAAATTCATTCGATCTGGCTGATGCCGAGCGCCGAGGACGGCGCATTCCTCTCCAGCCTGGTTGCGGATCTCTCGGGCCGCTTTGGCACGCCGCTGTTCACGCCACATCTGACGGTCAAGGGTGACACGGATCTGCCCATGGCCGCGCTCGCAGGCGGGATCGCGGAGGCCGCAGCCGCAGTCCCGGCCTTCCGGGAGGCGGTCGCCGCGATCGAAACCAGCGACGCCTATTTCCGGTCCTTCTACGCGCGTTTTCGCATCAGCGCGCCGCTGGCGCAGCTCAAGCAGCGACTGGACAGCGACATGGCAGACAGCTTCATGCCGCATGTCTCGTTGCTCTATGGCCCCGTCGCGCCCGCCCCGAAGGCCTCGGCCGCGGCCGAGTTTCAGCGCATGCTGGCCGGGAGAGCCATCATCTTTGACCGGCTCTGCGTTGTTCGGTCAGGCCAGGACATCCCCATTTCCGAATGGGCGGTGATCGAGACGGTCGAGCTTGGCAAGAACGGAACCTAGACGAGCCCATCGGCTCAGTTCGGCCGGAAAAACGACATACGGACAAGCGTCAGGCCGCTGCCTCTCGCGACGGTGAGTTCGCCGTCATGGGCGCGTGCGACTTCCGCGGCGATCGATAGGCCGAGCCCGGAGCCTCTGGAGTGCCCGCCCTTCTCGAAGGGCCTGGTCATTGTTTCCGCCAGCTCGATCGGGAAGCCGTCGCCATCGTCGCCAACCTCGATCCAGGCGCTACCCGTGTCCGCCGAGACCGTCACGGACAGCCTCGTATGCGCTCCATGGACGAGTGCGTTGTCGATGAGGTTGGCAAGCGCCTCGCGCAGGCTCACCGCGTCGCCGTCGATGACCGGAGCCGAAGGAGCCGGCATGAAGGAAATATCGACCTCACGCGGCAACGAGAGCGGCACGGCCTTGGCGAGAACCGATTTTGCCAATTCGTTGAGATCGACGGGCGCGGCGCGTGCCGCGTCGGCGCGGTGGATGACCATGGCGTGGTCGAGCAATTGACTGGTCAGACGCGCCAACTCGGTGGTGCGCTCACGAACGCGGGCGATATGTTCGGCGCGGCGTTTCAAGGGGCTCGCGCTCGACAGGATCTCGACCTGGGCGTCGAGTGCGGCGAGCGGCGTGCGAATCTGATGGGCCGCGTCGGCAATGAATCGTTGCATCACGGCCATGCGATCGGAAAGCCTGCGCATGAAATCGTCGATGGCGTGGACGAGGTTGCGGATCTCGACAGGCGGCTCCGTCTGGATCGGGCGCAGATCGTCGGGGCGCCGTCCTGCGATTTCCAGCTCGATCCGCGTCAACGGCTTCAGGGCGAGGCGCACCGCAAAGCCTGTCGCCAGCAAGGCGAGCACGCTCATCGCAGCGATGACACCCAGTGCCTTGAGAGTGAGATCGCGCGCAAGCGCCGTGCGAGCGTCGGTCGTCTGCGCCACCACGATGGTCGCCCAGCCGCCGAGCCTGGCATCGTCGATCTGGCGGGCGACCGTCGCGATGCGCACGTCCTGTCCCTGAAAGGAGCCGTCCTCGAGCACGACGCCGCTGCGCGCGGCGGCCGGCTCCGCTCCCGAGGCGAGATCGTCATATCCGGCCACCACCACCCCGCGCGGATCGACGACCTTGTAGAAAACCAGATCATAGGCGGCAAGTGTCGCGATCGCGGCGACGGGCGGATCCAGCGCGACGACCCCGCCCTGGACATAGACATTCTCCGCGATCTGGATCGTGCCGCCGCTGAGCAGCCGATCATAGGCCTGCTGCGCCGCGATCGTCGCCGAGTGCCAGGCGGCCACGCCGAGCACGACCGCGCCGAGCCCCAGCACCGCCGACAGAACGACGATGATGCGGACCCGCAGCGAGAGGAGCAGGTCATGTCGTTGCAAGCTGATAGCCCAGGCCGCGCATGGTTCTGATCTCGATGGGGGCATCTGCGAGCTTGCGCCGCAAGCGCGCCACGAACTGCTCGACGGCGTTCGGACTCGGTTCCTGATCGAAGTTGAAGAGCTGCTCGATCAGTTCCTCCTTGGGCACGATCCTGTCCGGCCTGGCCGCCAGGATCTCGAGCACCGTCAGCTCGCGGCGCGTCAGGTTGAGCGTCCTGTCGCCGATGCTCGCGACCCGGCCCGCTCGATCGATCACGAGCGGGCCCACTCGCAGCATGTTGTCCGAAAGCCCGGCGCTGCGCCGCAAGAGGGCGCGAGCACGTGCTTCAAGTTCGCGGTAGTCGAATGGCTTGGTCAGGTAATCGTCCGCGCCGAGATCGAGCGCGCTGATCCGCTCGTCGACAGCCGAACGCGCGGTGATGACCAGGACCGGTGTCTTCAGCCGTCTCGCGCGCAGGCTCTTGAGCAGCGTGAGCCCGTCCTCGCCCGGCAAGGTCAGATCAAGAATCACGAGATCATAGGCCTGGACCTGAAGCAGCTCGGCAGCTGTGCGCCCGTTCGATTCCCAATCGACGGCGTGACCGATCTTCTCGAACCGCATCACGACGGCCTCGGCGATATCGGCGGTGTCTTCGACGACGAGAACGCGCACGGCCAAAACATCCTTCGTCGGAGTCAGGTCGGAGTCAGGTTCGCAGGTTACTAGCACGGCAAGCGCCGCAAGTGCGCAGGGAAACGAAAGCAAGGGAGGGCCGATGCACGCCCCATTCACCACCAGCGCCGCCGCGCCGCTTCTCTCCGTCGAGGGCGTCACGCTACAATACAAGACGCCGGATGTGGTCGTCACGGCGACGCGCCGCGTCTCCTTCGACGTCTATCCGTCCGATCGTTTCGTCCTGCTTGGCCCCTCCGGCTGTGGCAAGTCGACCCTGCTCAAGGCGATCGGCGGCTATCTGAGCCCGGTCGAGGGGCGCATCCGCCTCAAGGGACACGAGATCACCGGGCCAGGACCGGACCGGATGATGGTCTTTCAGGAATTCGACCAGCTTCTGCCCTGGAAGACGGTGCGCGAGAATGTCGTTTTCGCCCTGACCTCGAGCGGCCGCGCCGGAGCGCCGGAGGCCGAAGAGCGTGCGAAATCCTATATCGACAAGGTCGGCCTGACGAAATTCACCGACAGCTATCCGCACATGCTTTCCGGCGGCATGAAGCAGCGCGTCGCGATCGCGCGCGGCATGGCAATGGAGCCCGACGTCCTGCTGATGGATGAGCCCTTCGCCGCGCTGGATGCGCTGACGCGCCGCAAGATGCAGGACGAGTTGCTGCGGCTCTGGGACGACACCCATTTCACCGTGCTGTTTGTGACGCACTCGATCGAGGAGGCGATCCGTATCGGCACCCGCATCCTGCTGCTGTCGCCCCATCCGGGCGAGGTCAAGGCCGAGCTCAACAGCGTGCCCCCCGAGGAGATGGGTACCGGCACGCAGGCCGCGCTCGAAACCCGCATCAACGACATGCTCTTCGCGGCGCATTGAGACGGAGACGACAGACATGACCGACCTCCTGACCTTCCGCCCGGAAATCATCCGCGACGTCAATTCGAGCGATGCGCCGGTCGTGGCCAAGTCGCTGAGCCTCATCGAACGGACCTACCGCCTCGGCTTCGTGCGCAAGGGGCTGATTCTCGCGGTGCTCGCCATTGCCTGGGAGGCCTATGGCCGCTGGCTTGGTAACCCGCTGCTGTTCCCGACCTTCGGCGAGACGGTCGATGCCTTCGTCAGCAATATCGCGAGCGGCGTCATTCCGCAGCGCATGCTGGTCTCGCTGCAGACGCTGATCATCGGCTACGGCATCGGCATCGCACTCGCCGCACTCCTGACGACATTGGCCATCGGCTCGCGCATCGGGGCGGACCTGCTCGAGACATTGACCTCGATGTTCAATCCGTTGCCGGCGATCGCACTCTTGCCGCTGGCATTGATCTGGTTCGGCCTCGGCTCGGGCAGCGTGATCTTCGTGCTGGTGCATTCGGTGCTCTGGGCGATCGCTCTGAACACCCATGCCGGCTTTCGTTCGGTCTCGAATACGTTGCGCATGGTCGGTCAGAACTACGGCTTGCGTGGGTTGAAGCTCGTTCGCCTCATCCTCATTCCCGCCGCCTTCCCGGCCATCCTCACGGGCCTGAAGGTCGGATGGGCCTTCGCCTGGCGGACGCTGATCGCTGCGGAACTCGTCTTCGGCGTATCGTCCGGCTCGGGTGGCCTCGGCTGGTTCATCTATGAGAACCGCAATCAACTCGAGACGGCCAATGTCTTCGCCGGCCTCTTCACCGTGATCCTGATCGGCCTCTTCGTCGAGAACGTCATCTTCGCCACGATCGAGCGCAGGACGATCCGCCGCTGGGGCATGCAGCACTGAAACATCCAGTCACCAAGGCCGAATGGCCGCATCAAAGGGAGGACGACAGATGAAACACACAAACTGGTTCAAGGGGGCGCTTGCCGCAGCCGTGATCGGGACGGCCTTCTACGCCAGTGCGGCGCGGGCCGAGGTCAGCGAGGTCCGCGTCTCCAAGGGCTTCGGCATCCTCTACCTGCCGCTGATCGTGATGCAGGAACAGCAGTTCCTCGAGAAGCGCGCGAAGGCGGCCGGACTTGGCGACGTCAAGGTGACGTGGCTGATGCTTGATGGCGGCAATGTCATCAACGACGCGATGATGGCCGGCACGCTCGACTTTGCGGGAACCGGCGCACCCGGCTTCGTCACGCTCTGGGCAAAGGCCAAGGGGATTCCCAATGTCGAGGTCGTCGGCGTCTCCGGCATGAGCTCGACCTCGCTCTGGTTGAACGCCAACAAGCCCGAGCTGAAGTCGCTCAAGGATTTCACGGGCAGCGACAAGATCGCGCTGCCCGGCATCAAGACTTCACTTGCGGCCGTCGTTCTGCAGATGATCGCGGCCAAGGAGTTCGGCCCCGAGAACTACGCCAAGATGGACCCGATGACGGTGAGCTTGCCGCATCCCGAGGCGCTGGCCGCGCTCATCGGCGGCAAGACCGAGATCAAGGCACATTTCACCTCGCCGCCCTTCCAGTACATCGAAGCCAAGGCGCCGGGCGTGCACCGCGTCCTGAACTCGGTCGATTATCTCGGCAACATCACGCTCGACGTCACCTTTGCGCCGAAGAAATTCGTGGATGCCAACCCAAAGATGACGCAGGCCTTCATCGAAGCGATGGACGACGCCAACGCGCTGATCGCCAAAGACCAGAAGCTCGCGGCCGAGATCTACGCCAAGAGTTCCAAGGTGAAGGTCGACGCCGCCGAGATCCAGGCGATGATTGAAGATCCCGACGCCCGTTTCTCGACGACTCCGAGCGGCGTGATGCAGTTCGCCGAATTCATGCACCGTGCAGGTACGATCAAGATCAAGCCGGCCAAGTGGAGCGACATGTTCGTCCCGCAGTTGACGGGTCGCTCCGGCAGCTAGCCCCTGCAATGGCTCATCGCCGGCGGCGTAATGCCCGGCGATGAGCCCGGAATATCGCGATCTGAGCGCCGGCGATGCTACGGGCCCGCTGTCGGGCAGGACGAGGATCCCACCAGGCGGCCAGGCTCTGATTGATCCGCCGAGGCACTCGCTACCGGGCCGGCCGGCGTGCCATTCTGCCGCGAACCAATTGGCGCGCGGTTGATCGGCTCACGCAGATCATACCAACGCGCCCAGGCCCCATCCACCGGGGACGCAGCCGTCAGATCCCTCGGATCAGGCCGCCATCAACCCGAATCTTGGCGCCCGTGACATAGGACGCCCGCTCGCTGGCAAGGAACGCAACGACATCGGCGAATTCCTGTGGCTTGCCGTAGCGGCCGGCCGGAATCGTCGCGATCGAGGCCTTCGTGATCGCGTCTTTCGTCGCGCCGGCCCGCGTCGCAGCTGCGTCGTCGAGTTGATCGACGCGCTCGGTGTGGATGCGACCGGGCAGCACGACATTCACCGTCACCCCCTGCCCCGCAACCTCGGAGGCCAGCGTCTTCGACCAGCCGACGACTGCGGCACGCACGCCATTGGAGAGCGCGAGACGCGGAATCGGCTGCTCGACGCCGGAGGAGACGATGGTGACGATCCGGCCCCAACCCCGCTCGGTCATGCCAGGCAGCAGGCGCTGCGCGACATGAAACAGGTTGGCCGCCATGGCCTCGAAATGCATCAGCCAGTCCAGGCGCTTCGCGTCGCGGGCATCGCCCGGCGGAGGCCCGCCGGAATTGCCGATCAGGATATCGACGCCGCCCTCGGCAATCAGCTTGTCGGCCAGCGCATCGATCGAGGCGATATCCGCAAGGTCGAGCGTGGCGGCGACCACGCGGCCGCGCTGCTCAGCCGGCAGCTCGCCGATCCAGGCGGCGAGCGCGTCTTGATTGCGCGCCGCCGCGATCACCGTCGCGCCTTCGGCGGCGAGCGTGCGCGCGATCGTCGCGCCGAGGCCGCGGCTGGCGCCGAGCACCAATGCGCGCTTTCCGTTGAGGCCCAGATCCATCAGTTGATCTCCTTGAGGCGCCGCGCCTGACGGGCGACGAGACGTTCGATGTCGGCGATGTCGGCCGCCGAAAGGGTCGACCCGGGGCTGCGTACCATGCCCGATGCGATCGCGCCGCGCTTGGCGAGCAGATATTTGCGAATGGCGAGCCCGTGACCAGGCTGCTGCTCATAGCGCGCCAGCGGCAGATAGGCGTCGAACAGGTCATGAGCGCGTTCGACGTCCCCGGCGGCATGTGCCTTCCAGACATCGACCATCATCTCGGGATAGGCAAATCCGGTCATGGCGCCATCGGCCCCGCGCGACAGTTCCTCGGGCAGGAACATCGCGCCGTTCCCGACCAGGATCGAGATGCGCCGCCCGCCGTTCTTGTCGCTGGCCGCGCGCAGAGCCGAGATCTTGGCAAGCCCCGGCCAGTCCTCGTGCTTCAGCATCACACAGCTCGGCTGCGCCGCGACGATGCGCAGGATCACCGAGGAGGCGATCTGGACATTGGTGACCAGCGGGAAGTCCTGCAGCACGAAGGGGGTCTTCGGTCCGAGGGTCTTTGCGACCATGTCGTAATAGGAGACGATCTGGTCGTCAGTCCGCAAACTTGCGGGCGGCGCCACCATCACGCCCGCGGCTCCGTCAGCCATGACGCTGTCGCTCAGCTCCCGCATCGCGGCAAAGCCCGGGGCGGAGACGCCGACCACGACCGGAACACGCCCCTGCACCCGCGCCAGCACCCGCCGCACGAATATCCGCGATTCCTCTGCCGTCAGCTTCGGCGCCTCGCCCATCATGCCGAGCACGGTCAGGCCGGTGGCGCCCTTCTCCAGGTAGAAATCGACCATGCGGTCGGTGCTCGGCAGGTGGAGCGCGCCGTCCTCCGTAAACGGAGTGACCGCGATTACATAGACGCCCTTCGCGCCTTCATCCAACAACGCCATGATGATCCTCAGTTCTTGACGGGGTCGGGCAGCAACTTGCCCGGATTGAGCAGATTGTGGGGGTCGAACAGGGTCTTGAGCGAGCGCATCAGGTCCAGCTCGATCGGCGCCTTGCAGCGCGGCATCTCCGCGACCCGAAGCTGACCGATGCCATGCTCGGCGCTGATCGATCCGCGGCGCTTGCACGTCTCGTCATGGACGATGCGGGTGAGTTCCGGTGCGAGGGCGGCGAAGTCCGCATCGCTCTGTCCCATACGCGGCAGCAGATTGTAGTGCAGGTTGCCGTCGCCGAGATGGCCGAACACGATGGGGCGCACCCCGGGAGCAGCAGCGATGACAGCCGCATCGGCGGCTGCGACGAAATCGGCCATGGCCGCGACCGGCACCGAGACATCGTGCTTGGCAGCCTTGCCTTCGCGCACCAGCGCTTCCGAGACGCCTTCGCGGATGCGCCAGAACGCCTTGGCCTGCACACCATCCTGGGCGATGGCGGCGTCGAGAACGGTCTCCGTCTCGACGGCTTCGGCCAGCGCGCCTTCGAGCCGCTCGGTCAGCGCCAACTCGTCATCCGCATCGGACAATTCGATCAGCACCGCCGCGGGTGGAACGGCGCCAAGTGGCAACCGCGCCTCGGCGCTGTGCTTCAGGATAAGCGACAGGCAATCGCCGGTCATGAATTCGAAGGCGGTCAGGCGATCGCCACAGCGCGCACGCACCGAAGACAGCAAGGACAGGGCAGCGTTCGCGTCGCGCAAGGCGACGAAAGCGGTCGCGCGCGCCAAGGGGTGAGGAAACAGTTTCAGGACCGCGCCGGTGATGACGCCTAGCGTTCCTTCCGATCCTATGAACAGATCCCGCAAGGCGTAACCGGTATTATCCTTGCGCAGCGCGGTGAGGCCATCCCAGATCCTTCCGTCCGGCAGAACGACCTCGAGCCCGAGCGTCAGTTCACGCATGGTGCCGTAGCGCAGCACGGCGACGCCGCCGGCATTGGCCGCAAGATTCCCGCCGATCGTGCAGCTCCCCTCGGCTCCAAGGCTGAGCGGGAAGAAGCGTCCAGCCGCTTTCGCGGCCTCCTGGACCTTGGCGAGCACTGTGCCGGCATCGACCGTCATCGTGTTGCCGATCGGATCGACCGCGCGGATGCGGTTCATGCGCGTCAGCGACACGACGATGGCGCGCCCCGACATATCCGGCGTCGCGCCGCCCGACATGCTGGTGTTGCCGCCCTGGGGCACGACCGGAATCCTCCGCGCCGTGCAAAGCGCCATCACGGCCGCGACCTCCTCGGTCGAGCCGGGCCGGACAATGGCGGCAGCAGCCCCCCTGTATTTTCCGAGCCAATCCGTCAGGAACGGCGCCTGCGCTTCGGCATCGACAAGCACATGCCTCTCACCGACGATGTCGGCGAGGCGCGCAACTAGATCCGTCACGCGGCATGCCCCCGAAGCGGGCGGCCGCCCCAGCCGAGCCGGGCGCGGCCGATCGCCATGGTCACCGCAGCCTGCGTCGGCTCGACCACGGGTACGCCGAGCGCCTGCTCGAGCGGCTCCCGGAAACGCGCCATGCCGGCGCAGCCCATCACCAGCACATCGGCGTGATGGGTATCGCGCAAGGTGCGCCCGACATCGGTCATCCGTCCCATGGTCCGCGCGTCATCGGCGAGCTCGGCGACCGTCAGGCCGATCGACAGATCGCCGGCCAGGCGGTCCGTCACACCCATCGCGCCGAAATAGCGCAAGTGACGCGGGATCGAGGCCGGCAGAATGGCGATCACGCCGAAGCGCTGGCCCAGGGTCAAAGCGGTCAGGACCCCGCACTCGGCAATGCCCAGCACCGGCTTCTCGCTCTGCTCGCGCAGCGCGTACATGCCCGGGTCGGAGAAGCAGGCGATCACGAAGGCCGAAGCCTCGTTCTCCAGCGCGGCGGCCCGCGTCAGCATGGGCTGTATCAGGCCGTCGATATCGCGCTGGGACTGGATGCCAGCAGGACCCTCGGCCAGGGTCAGGCACTCGATCGGCGGACCATCGACCGAGCGCAGCGGCGCCACCGCGGTATCGATGCCGGCGGTCACTGCCCCGTTCGAATTGGGGTTGATGACAAAGATCGTGCCGCTCACGGGGCCTCTCCTTCGGGCTTCGCACGCAGCGCGCCCTGTTGCGCGCGCCAGGTGTCGAGCGTCTGGCGCGGCGCCTGGAAGCGGTCGCGCATCGTGACATACCAGTCGGCACCATGCAGGCGGCCGACCAGGTCGAGCTTGTCGATGTCGACATGCAGCCGCTCATCGACCGCGCCATCCCGAATATGGATGTGCTGGATTTCGCCGACGACGAGGTTGCGATGGCGTGTGCCCAGCGACAGCGACACCGTCTCGCGGCATTCGAGCTGGACCGGTGACGCTGCGAGGCGTGGCGCGGCGACCTTGCGGCCGGGCGCTGTTTCAAGCCCGGCGGCTGCGATCTCGTCGACATCGCCGGGAAAATCGATCGCGCAGACCTGCATCGCGTCGACGAGCGCCCGGTCGACAAGGTTGACGACGAAACTCCCCGTCGCGCGGATGTTGCGCATCGTATCCTTCAGCGGGGCATCCCCCAGATCGCGGCCTTCGATGCCAAGCACGACGAGCGGCGGTGCGTGGCTGAAGACGTTGAAGAAGCTGAAGGGCGCAGCATTGCCGTGCCCCTGCGCATTCACGGTGGTGACGAGCGCGATCGGCCGCGGCAACACGGTGTTGACGAGCAGCTTGTAGAGATCGCGCTCGGCCAGATCGGTGACGGACCACTCCATCGCGTCAACCCAGGGTCGCGTCGAGCAGGCGCACCGTTTCACCGAGGACGCGTGCGCCATCCCCGGCCTGTTGTGGCTCGATCGACTCTTCCGGGGCGTGGCTGCGGCCATCGAGACAGGGCACGAAGATCATGCCGATCGGACCGGTGCGGGCGACGAACACGCCGTCATGCCCGGCACCACTCGGCAGGTCCCGCGTCGACAGACCGAGCGAGGCCGCGGCAGCGGCGATCGCCGAGCGCACGGCCGGCGCGCAGGCCGTCGGCGGCACATGACTGATCGGTTCCGACCGCACAGTGAGACGCAGCGCCGCCAGTGCCGGCTTCAGATCGCTGACCAGTTCCTCGCCGAACGCCTTGACCGCCGCCTCGTCGCCCGAACGCACCTCGAGCGTCAGAACCGCCTCACCAGGCACGGCATTGGCGGCATTGGGGCTGATCTCGATGCGACCAAAGGTGGCGACCAAGGGTTGGGGATCGTTCGATCGCGCGCAGGCACGCTCGTTAGCGGCCTCGATCAGCTTGGCCGCGCCGACGAGCGCATCGGCGCGCAAGGGCATCGGCGTCGCACCCGCGTGGTCGGCCCGCCCGGACACGATGATGCGCTCGCGCCGAATGCCGACGATGTCTGTAACGACACCGATCGCCGTGCCCTCGCTCTCAAGCACGCGCCCCTGCTCGATATGGACCTCGACATAGGCCGCGACGCTCTCCGCGGTATGCCGCACCGAGGCGATCTCGTCGGGCCGGCCGCCGACGAAGCCGATACCCTCGCGCAGCGTCATGCCGTCGGGGCGCGTCATCGCCAGCATCTCGTCGGAGAGCGCACCGGCAAGGGCACGGCTGCCGATGCAGGAGAGGCCGAACTCGCTCGGCTCCTCGGCCAGGAAATCGTAGACCTCGAGCGAATGCCGCAGCCGGTCGCCGCGCTCGATGAAGCTTTGCGCGACTTCCAGTCCTGCCAGCACGCCGAGAATCCCGTCATAGCGTCCGCCCGAGGGTACCGTGTCGGAATGCGAGCCGATGATGATCGGCTTCAACGAGGGATCGGCGCCCGCAAGGCGGCCGACGAGATTGCCGCCTGCGTCGATCGTCGTCTCCAGACCGGCAGCGCGGAACTCGGCCGCCAGCCATTTGCGTCCTTCGAGGAAGCGCGGCGTAAAGGAGCGCCGCGTCCAGGGATGATCGGGATCGGTGATCTTGGACAGCGCCTCGATACGCCGCCACAAACGCTCTGCGTCGATCGACATCGCTCGGCGCTTTACGCCGCAGGCCGCAGGAAGCGGCCGTCGCCCGCTTCGTTGCAGATCTTCGCGCCATCCCAGGCAAGAGCGCCACGGACATAGGTCGCAGCCACCCGCACGCGGAATTCGCGACCCTCGAAGGAACTCCACTTCACCGCCGCGAGGCTCTTGCTCGGATCATGGATGAAGCGGCCGGGCTCGAGCACGACGATGTCGGCATCGGAACCTGGCGCGAGACGGCCCTTGTCGGCGAGCAGGAAGGCCTTCGCCGGGCCTTCGCAAAGCTGCTTCACCGCCATGGTCGGGGAGATGCCGCGCTCTTCGCAGCCGGTCCACAGCGCCGGTAGCAGGGTCTCGATGCCGGGACCGCCGGAGGTGTTCTTGAAGATGTTGGGGTCGCCCTTCTTCTCCAGCCCCCAGGAGACGTGGTCGGAGGAGATGAAATCGCAATGGCCGGCGGCGAGGTGGCTCCAGAGCAGCTCGCTCTCCGCCTTCGGCCGGATCGGCGGGTAGTGCTTGATCTTGGCACCGAAGCGCGGCCCGTGCTCTTCGGCGTTGAGCATGAAGTACTGCACGCAGCTCTCGACCGTCGCCCTGTAGCCGGCGCGCTTGTAGAGGTTGCAGATCTCGAAGCCGCGCGAGGTCGAGACATGGACGGCATGGGCGCGGGCGCCGGTCTCGGCGCCGATCTCGTAGATCCGCGCCGTGGCGAGGTTCTCGACCAGCGGGGTATGGGCGCGCAGGAAGGCGTCGGAGCCGGTATCGCCGGCCTCGATCAGGCGCGCGATGTTCCGGCGCGTCATCTCCTGGTCCTGGTTATGGACACCGCAAAGGAGCCCCGTCGGCTCGATCAGCTTGAACGCTTCGTAGAGCGTGTCGTCGCCGATGCGCGGGAAGCGTGTCGGGTTCGCCTCGAAGGTCGAGAACTTGAAGGCGCAGGCGCCGGCATCGACGAGGCCCGGAATGGCGTGCAGGCCGTTTTCGATGGTGATCGTGGCATAGAGCGCGACATCGACATGTGCGTCGCGTTCGACGATGGCGACCTTCTCGTTGAAGAGCCTGGCGTTGGTGACCGGCTCGGGCTCGTCATAGGGCATGTCGACCATGACGGTGACGCCACCGGCGGCGGCCGCGCGCGAGCACATGCCGATGCCCTCGTGGTTGGCCTGGCTCCCGGAATGGACCTGGCCGTCGATCACGCCCGGGATGATCCACTGACCGCGGAAATCCTGCGTCTCGCGCGCCGAAGGCGGTGTACCCGCACCGACAGCGCCGACCTTGCCACCAGTGACGGCGACATAGCCATCCTCGATGATCTGGTCGGACAGAACGACATTGCCGCGAAGAACGAGATCGAAATCACTCATGGTCAGATGCCCGGTTGATGCTGTCTGGCCCGCAGGCCATGCGTGTCACGATAGCTGCTCGGCCTCAGAGCCAAACATACCAATTTCGCCGTCGCCCATAATCGGTCGTTATTGCAACAGCGGAAGCAGTGCATGTGCGCGTCAGGCGGATCCCCCGAGCGCATAGCCCGTGAAATCCATCCCGAGCGCCTTCTCTACGATCGGGTAGACACTCGGATCCGTCACGCTGGAGCTCAGCGGGATGCGATCCTTGGCAATGCGCAGGATCGAGAGCTCCATGCCCTCAGTGACATGGCCGACGCTGACGGGCCGGCCATCCGAACCGAGCGTGGTGATGACATCGGGATAGCTCGCCAGGCGCGCGCCATCGAGATCGGTCACCGCCATGTACTCATTCATGACATGGAGAATCCGTGCCGCGGCGCCGGAGCCGACCTGGATGGTTCCGATATCAAAGGCTTCGCTGGTGTACTGCACCGACTTGCGGACAACAGTCCCACGCCCGATGATCGATCCACCGGCCTGGTCGCAGATTGCGTCGATGACCGCGGGCCCGCCCTTGGGCGTGGCGGCCAGGATGCGCTCCCCGAGCGCCAGCGCCATGGAAATACCGCCGAGCGCCGCGTGCTTGCGCACATAGGACGCCGGAACCGGGTTCCGGCAGGACGCGATGAACCCGCCCGACATGTCCGAGGCCGTGCGCAGGATCGGCGAGACCTTCCCCGTCGCGCCGCGCGTCACGAGCTCGATATAGGAATTCTTGGCGCGATTGCCGCCGACAGCCGTCTGGATCGTCGCCTCGGGGCTGTTGGCAAGGCCGATCGACCCCATGTCGCCGGTGGGATGGGCGCGGATATCACCAACGGCATCGATCACCTTCACGCCGAGGAGGGCGCTCGGGAGCCAGGCATTGAGCGTGCTCGACATGCCGTTCTGGCCGATGATCAGGCCATAGACTGGCTTGCCCAGCGCATCCTGCAGCAGCTGGACGGCCCGGACGTAGTCGACGCCCTGCATCTCCCAGTCCGTCGTGCCGG
The DNA here is from genome assembly GCF_056396065.1 of Allobosea sp. 05T433. Taxonomy (NCBI): domain Bacteria; kingdom Pseudomonadati; phylum Pseudomonadota; class Alphaproteobacteria; order Hyphomicrobiales; family Alloboseaceae; genus Allobosea; species Allobosea sp. 05T433. The sequence continues at coordinate 238,383 of NZ_JBFTKS010000009.1, forward strand.
CAGGAGCGCCGATTGCAGCCGCGGTCGCGATGATCGCGTCGTCCGGCGCCTCTTCGATCGAGACCAACTCCGGCCGGCCGGCCATCACCGCTGCAGTCCCCAGCATGCGCCCGTGCTCGGCCCAGCCACCGCCGCCCGCAGCAAAGATCGAGCCGCCTGCAATAGCCGCCTCGACATCCCCAATCGTCAGAAAACGTCCCATCGGTCAGCCTCGAATCAACCTGGCATGCCGGCATCCCGCCGAGCCCGGACGAACTTAGATGGCGGCACGTCCAAGCAAACATGCTAATTCGGCTGGAGGTCATAACTGAATGTTATTCGCATGCGATTGAACCTGCGGCAGCTGGAAGTTTTCCGCGCAATCATGATCACCGGATCGATCAGCGGCGCGGCGCGCCTGCTCTCGGTCTCGCAGCCAGCCATCAGCCGGCTCCTGGCCTATACGGAGGACCGGCTGGAGTTGCGCCTGTTCGAACGCGTGCGCGGTCGGATCCAGCCGACGCCGGAGGCGCGGCGCCTCTTCACCGAGGTCGACCAGGTCCACCAGGGCGTGCTGCGCGTCAACGAACTCGCCGAGGAACTGCGCGAGCGCGGGACCGGCACGGTCCGCATCGTCGCCAGCCCGAGCGTCGGCCAGACCATGGTTCCCGACGCGATCGCGCGGCTGCGCGAGCGCTTTTCCGATCTGCGCGTCGAGTTCGAGATCCTGACGCTGCTCGAAGTGATAGCCAAGATCACCAGTGCGCGGGCCGATCTCGGCGTTTCCGTGCTGCCGGTGGACGAGCCGACCATTCAATCGGAGGTGGTCACGGAGGGGCGCCTGATGGCGATCATGCCGCGCGACCACCCGCTGACCCGATTGCGCGTCGTCCGGCCAGCCGATATCGCCCCCTATCCGTTGATCGGTTTCGGGCCGCAGACGCCCTATGGAGACATTGTCCAAAGGGCACTGGCTTTCGGCCCCGAGCCCCTTCGCATCAGCACCGTCGTTCGCTTCACCCCCGTCGCCTGCGCGATGGTCAGAGCCGGAGCGGGGGTTGCCGTTGTCGACGAATTCGTCCTGCGCGGCCGGACATGGCCCGAACTGGTCTCACGTCCGCTCGCCCCCAAGACGCGTGTGCGCGCGCATCTGCTGACACTTCGCTACGAACCCCTGTCACGCACGGCACGCGCCTTCGTCGACATCCTGCGTGATCTTGTCCCGCCTCCGCCTGGCGGACATGGCCAGGAGGCCGACGTCGGGGACTTAACACAAGGTTATGGCAACCCGACAACAAGTGATTGGTAATGCATGAATTCGCACTGTTAGAGTTTTGCCTCTGGGCGGCCGGATCGTTGCAAGCGACAGGCGCGGCGATCGCGGTTCCCGGAGACAACATCTAACGGGAGCAGGATGATGAGGTTTTTGTCGGTCAAAGCGGCGCGCACGGCCGTTCAGGGATTCGCCGTGGCGGCGCTCCTTGTCACCCCTGTGCTGGCCCAGGACGCCGATCATCCAGCCAATGAGAAGCTGAAAGTGGCTTGCGACCTCGGCTTTGCTCCATTCTGCTTCAAGACGGCGGCCGGCGAGACCACCGGCTTCACCTATGACATGTCGCTGGCGCTGGCGCAGAAGCTGGGCCGCCCGGGCGTCGACGTTACCGACTCGAACTTCTCGGCGATCTTCGCCGGCCTCTTCTCCAAGCGCTATGAGATGATCCCGGCGCCGACCAACATCACGCCGGAGCGCGCCCAGCAGATGCTGTTCAGCGAGCCCTATATGCCGACCGGCCTCGGCTTCCTCGTCAAGAAAGGCGGCAAGATCGCCAATCTCGAGGAGCTGAAGGGCAAGGCGCTGACCGTGAACAATGGTAGCATTTCCGACAAGTGGCTGACCGACAACGAAGCCAAGTACGGCTATACGATCCAGCGCTACAACAAGAATGCCGACGCGGTGCAGGCCGTGATGATCGGCCGTGCCTTCGCCAACGTCGCCGATGCACCGGTCTCGCGCTATGTTTCGACGCAGACGCCCGCTGCCGAGGTTGCGTTCGTGCTCGACAGCGGTCGCAATTTCGGCATCGCCTTCCGCAAGGAGGACGCAGCGTTTCGCGCCAAGGTCGAGGAAGCCCTCGAATGCATCAAGACGGACGGAACGCTCGCCAAGATCCATGAGAAATGGTTCGGCGTGAAGCCGGACGCCTCGTCCTCCTCGGCGAAGATCTATCCGGGCATCGGTGCCCCGGACTTCGAGGGCTATGACGCGACCGAGCACAAGGCCGTCTGTAAGTGAGGTCGGCGACCGCAATCACGCCTGCATCCGCAGACCCGATCGTCGCCATAGACGGTCTGCGGAAGAGCTTCGGCAATGTCGAGGTCCTGCGCGGCGTCGATCTCAGGGTCGCCAAGGGCGAGGCCGTCGTGATCGTCGGCTCGTCCGGCTCGGGCAAGAGCACCTGCCTGCGCTGCATCAACCGGCTGGAAGAGCCGACGGCGGGGACCATCCGCGTCGGCGGCGAGGAAGTGACCGGCGCCAAGGTCGACCTCAACCTGCTGCGCCGGCGCATCGGCATGGTGTTCCAGGGCATCAACCTCTATCCGCACAAGACCGCTCTGGGAAACGTGACCCTGGCGCTGCGCAAGGTGGCAGGCCTCGGAAAGGCCGAGGCCGAGCAGAAGGCGCGCCAGCATCTCGAACTGGTCGGGCTCGCGCACAAGGCCGACTCCTATCCGGCGCAACTATCGGGCGGTCAGCAGCAGCGCGTCGGCATTGCCCGCGCCATGGCGCTGGAGCCTCAGGTGATGCTTTTCGACGAGCCGACCTCGGCGCTGGACCCTGAGCTCGTGGGCGAGGTCCTGAACGTCATGGTCCGCACCAAGGAGATGGGCATGACCATGATCGTCGTGACGCATGAGATGCATTTCGCGCGCGACGTCGCCGACCGCGTCGTGTTCATGGATCATGGTGCGGTGCTGGCGGAAGGCACCCCGGAAGACATTCTGGTCTCGCCGCAACACCAGCGCATCCGCGACTTCGTCACGCGCTCCAGGGCCTGACAGCACGTCATGGACCAGATCGTCCGCTATTTCTTCGACTTCTCGCTGATGTCCGCCTATTGGCCGGATATCCTGCGCGGCTTCCTCATCACCATCGAAATGTCGATCCTGACGGTGCTGATCGGCGTGCCGCTCGGCCTCGCCATCGCGATCCTGCGGCTTTACGGCTTCAGGCCGCTGAACGCGCTGATCATCCTCTATATCGATTTCTTTCGCTCGATCCCGCAGCTCGTGCTGATCATGCTGGCCTATTTCGCGCTGCCCTCCTTCGGGTTGATGCTGGGGCCGTTCACCGCCACCGTCCTGGCGCTGGCGATCGTGCTCTCGGCCTTCTCCGAAGAGATCTTCTGGGCCGGCATCAATGCGGTCGCCAAGGGCCAATGGGAAGCCGGGCGCTCGACGGGCCTCGGCTTCAACCAGACGCTGGTCCATATCATCCTGCCGCAGGTCGTGCGTATCTCGATCCCGCCCCTGACCAACCGCGCGATCGGTATCAGCAAGGGCACGACGCTCGGCTCGGTCGTCGCGGTCCCCGAACTGCTCAATGTGACATCGAGCATTCAGTCGAACGTCGCCAATCCGACTGCCCTCACCGTTGGCGCGCTGCTGTTCCTCGCCCTGTTCCTGCCATTCGTGCGCTTCACGCGCTGGCTCGAACGCGCTTACGCTCATCCGAGGTCGTGATGGACGAACTCGTCACGACATTTCTCAATATCGACGTCCTCCGGGAAGTCTGGCCACTGCTCCTGCAGGGCTTCTGGATGACGCTGGCGCTCGCGGCGGTCGCCGTGCCGCTATCCGTCGCCTGCGGTGTCGCCATCGCGATGGCGCAGGATTCGCCCAGCAGGCTGCTGCGGATGCTGCTGGTCGCCTATGTCGACGTCATGCGGGCAATCCCGCCGCTGGTGCTGCTGATCTTCATTTTCTTCGGCCTGCCCTTCCTCGGGCTGAAGCTCAACGAGTTCACCGCCGCCGTGCTCGCACTGACCCTCAACGGGTCCAGCTACTTTGCCGAGATCTTCCGTGCCGGCATCGAGTCCGTGCCGAAGGGTCAGCGCGAAGCGGCGCGCTCCACCGGGCTGACCTGGCGCCAGAGCATGACCTATGTCGTGGTGCCGCAAGGCGCCCGCAATGTGCTGCCCGACCTGATCAGCAACACGGTCGAGCTGGTCAAACAGACCTCGATCGCCTCAGCCGTCGCCCTGCAGGAACTGCTGCGTTCCGCGCAGCTCGCCCAGGGCCTTCTGTACAACCCGACGCCTCTGGTTGCGGTCGCGATCGTTTATTTCCTGATGTTCTGGCCGTTCGTCCGGATGGTGTCGCGCCTGCAGCACAGGGCCGTCGCGCAGGCCGGATGAGCGCCGGCCCGCATCTGGACCAGCGGCGAGGTCATCCGTGTTTGCATCAGCCCTCCCGGATACCGCAACCCATTGTTCGGGCCGATGCATTAGACCGGGAACAGCCGCGTCAGGCGGTTGGGGCTGGTCTCCGCAAGGAGGATATCGCCGTTCGGCGCGAGCCACATGCCATGTGCACCGTTCAGCACCGGACGACAGCGGCCGAGCAGGGTCCCATCGGAGGCCAGCAGGCTGAGCGTGGGAATCGAGTCGCAGACATGGATGCGATCGGCGGCATCGACGACGACATCCTGCGGCCGCAGAAACCCATCCCAGACAGCGAGCAGATCGCCGGTGGCGGTGAAGGCCTGCACGCGGCTGTTCTCGCGATCGGCGACGATCACGCGGCCATCGCTGAGAACGCAGATGCCATGTGGCGTCAGGAACGCGCCGGGCGCCCTGCCGACGGAGCCCCAGCTCGACAGATGCCGCCCGGCGTGGTCGAAACGATGCACGAGCGCGTGGCCATAGCCATCCGCCACATAGAATCCTCCGTCCGGGGCAAAGGCGATATCGCTGGGATGATTGAACGGCGCGCCCGGCTGATGCGTCTCGCCGATCTGGCGCCGCACCGCGCCATCCCGGTCGCAGAACAGGATGCGGTGAGCATCACGATCGACAATGGCGATCACGCCATCGGGGCCTGCCGCAATCTTGTGCGCATCGACGCAGAGACCTTCGCCCCAGCTCGCGATCCGGCATCCCTCACGGTCGAGAACCACGACGCAGGGGCCGGGAGCGTCGACCGCGACGTCGGAGCGCAGCAGCACATAGGCGCGACCTTCGGCATCGTTCGTGACGTCGGTGATCTTTCCCGACGTTTGGGACGGATCGCCCCAAGGCCGCTCGACGCCAAAGCTCCGCTCGCCCAACCGGACGCGCAATTCCGTCTTCATCATCCCCTCGAGACTGCGGCGCAGCCGCGCCGGCTTGTGAATGGCGAGCCAGCCGCCAGAACCGGAGAACTGCAATGAGCGATTTCGATCTCGTCATTCGTGGCGGAACGACGGTGACCGCGTCCGACATCTCTGTTTGCGATGTCGGCGTCAAGGATGGGTTGATTGCCGCGATCGGCGCCGGTCTGCCTCGAGGCGACACCGATATCGATGCGAAGGGATTGCTGGTCCTTCCGGGCGGGGTCGACACGCATGTGCATCTCGACCAGCCCTTCTCGTCCGGCGCCGAAATCGCCGACGATTTTGCGAGCGGGACAGCGTCAGCTGCGGCGGGCGGCACGACGACGATCGTCTGCCACGCGCCTCAGACGCGCGGCGGGTCGCTTGCCGAGGCGGTTGCGGCCTATGGCGCGAAAGCGAAGCAGGCGCGCATCGATCACGGTTTTCACCTGCTGATCAACGACCCGACGCCCGAGGTTCTCGAGCGAGAACTGCCGGCGCTGGTTGCAGCGGGGCATCGCTCCGTGAAGGTCTTCATGACCTATGAGAGCAATCGCCTCGCCGATGCGCAGATCCTGCAGGTGCTCGCGGCGGCGCGACATGCCGGAGCACTCGTCTGCGTGCATGCCGAACATCACGAACTGATCGGCTGGCTGACGCAGGCGCTGCTGGCGGCAGGGCTGAGCGCACCAAAGCATCTTGCCTGGGCGAAACCCATGGTGGTCGAACGCGAAGCGACCCACCGCATTCTGGCGCTGGCGGAGGCGCTCGACACCCCGGTCCAGGTCTTCCACGTCTCGGGCGCACAGTCCGGGGAGGAGGTGGCGCGCGCCCAGGCTCGCGGCCAGAAGGCCTGGGCGGAGACCTGCACGCAGTATCTCGTGCTCGGCGAATCCGACATGGACCGGCTGGGCTTCGAAGGCGCCAAGTTCATGATCTCGCCGGCGCTGCGGCCACCATCCGATCGCGAGGCGCTCTGGCAACTCATCCGAGACGGCGTCATCGATATCGTCTCGTCCGATCACTCGCCGCTGCGTTTCGACGATCCGCGCGGCAAGAAGCAGCACGGCGAAACGGCCCCCTTCAACAAGATCCCGAACGGCGTTCCCGGCCTCGCAGCGCGCTTGCCGATTCTTTATTCCGAGGGGGTCGCCAAGGGGCGCATCGATCTGCGCACGTTCGTCTCGCTCGTTGCGACCAATCCGGCGCGCCGTTTCGGGCTTGCCCCGCGCAAGGGTTCCATCGCGATCGGCGCCGATGCCGATATCGTCGTCTTCGATCCGACCAAGCGCATGCGCCTGACCAACGCGCTGCAGCACCATGGCAGCGACTACACGCCCTATGAGGGGCTCGAGGTGCTCGGCTACCCCACTGCGACCTACCAGCGCGGCCAGTTGATCTTCGACGGCACCAATGTGCTTGCGCAGCCCGGAGCCGGACAGCTGATTGCGCGATCGGCCTATGCGGAAATCGCTCCCACCGGACGTTTCCCGACGCCGTTCAATCCATTTGGTTAGGCCCGGTTCTGGCAGACGCGCCGTTGTCTGAACGACAGGGGCCTCGCGATCAATTTCCCCCGCTGACGCCCGCAGCGCGGCGGACATCGTCGACCGCCTGCTTCACGGCCGCGCTCCGGTGAACAACCGTCCTTCCGGCCTCGATGAGCAGCTCGACCTGCTCGCGCGGCAGCGAGAGCCGCGTTTCGACGCGGTTCAGGTGGGACGCGACGTTCTGTTCCAGATCAGCGAATTCAAGGTGTTCGACCTTGAAATCCACCTTACGGCAGTCCCAGCCGTCAGCGCTGCCCCGGATCCGGCGCACGGTTTCCAACGGCAACCCGCAACGATAGCGGACCACCCGCTCCTTCCACCTTTCGACGGCAAAGTTCAAAGCGTCGAGACCATGGCGAGACGATGAGGTCATGCCGGTATCGATTGCCGCTTCGACCAGTGGCGCCAGCCAGGGGCCATTCATCGAAGCCCCCCAATCATCCGTCTGCCCGCGGCCAGCATCGGCAACGATGAACAGGAAATGGCGCAGCTTGACGGCCTGCTCCGCCGATAATGGTCCGTGCGGTGTCTTTGACGCGCTTCTTTCGAGGACGAAACCCGTTATGCCCAGATTGTCCGTCAGCCCGCCATCCATCAGCCGCACAAACTTGATGCCGTCTTCGGCATGATAGGAGTGCAATGCGTTGGCGTAGGCCGTCAGTCGCGTGGATGGGTTGGAGCCGCTCAGCGCCTCCTTCAACCAGGCGGGGCGGCTATAGCCGCAATCCTGTTTGGTGGCAGCCAGCACGACGGGCGCAAAGACGACAGGCACGGCGGCGGAGGCTGCCACCGCATCCGAAATCTTCAGCTTGTCGAGATCACTGCAGAGCGCCGCAAAGGTATCGTAGCTAAATAGAAAAGGCGTCCGATTGTAGATATCCGAAGCGCTGATCCAGACGGACGGTGCGTTCGCCCATTTGAAACGGGTAAAATCTGCCCCATCGAACAGATTATCGTTCAACCAGCGTGCAAAGGTATTTCGGTCATTGACGCCGCCAGCCACTGCCCGGGACAGGCTGAAGGGTGACGCCAGCGATGTTTCCATGCTCGCTTCTGCGTGCTGGAACAAGAAGCGATCATCGAAATCACGGTAATCGTCGCGGCCACGATAGCCAAAATAGGCCGCGGTAATGGCGCCGCCGGAGACCCCGGAAATCATCCGGACATTATCGACCATCGTGCGTCGATAAGGCTTCTCGTCGACGACGATATCGTCAAGAGCACGCAGGACGCCGTAGGAAAAGGCCGAAGCGCGAACGCCGCCTCCCGAGAAGGCGAGGCCAACGACCATCGAGCCGTCATCCCCGCGATCGGGGACGAATTCCGGCGACGGTGGCGGCGTCTTCTCCGCGTGACTATTGACGGGCCCGACATCCGCAGCCGAGCAGCCGCAGAGGATGAGCGTGGCCATCAGCCAGATGGCCTTCACGCCCTTCTCAGCAAGCAGCCTCATTCGCTCTCCGGCACCGTCGCACGATGACTGGTTACGTAACTGACATCCCGGCACATAGCCGATTCGGTCGAACCGCTCGATCAAATTACAACCAGCAATCAGGTCCTGGCTCGGAATCCCGCCATTGACTGCGCCGGCATCCGACGCAGTTTCGTTCACTCATGAAGGCCGGACCGTCGCCGGTGCGACGGGCCGCCCCGATAGGGGTTGCGGTCTTGGCCCTCACGCACAGCAGCCACCCCAGCGGAGCGGCCGTGTACGAGACCAGATACTGCCAGGCGGCCCGCCCTTTGGCCCGCAGCTGCGCTCAGGCGTGCCTTATGGGCAGGGCCCCGTGAAACGGCGACCGCTCCTGTCCTGGAAGATGCAGTTGTTCGGGGTTGTCGCCCGGCCGACGACCGCACCGGTCACGCCACCAGCGAGGGCACCGATCGCGGCCCCTCGTCCGCCGCCCGCGATCCCACCAATGAGCGCACCGCCGCCAGCGCCAATTGCCGCGCCGCCAAGCGTGCGCTGCGACTGAGACTCAGGGTTGCAGCCTGCGAGGAAGAGGCCGAGGCCGATAAAGCCGGCGAACGTGATCGAACGGGTCATTATGGGGCTCCTTGTTCAAGAGTGCGCGCGAATGCGAACGCATCAATCTAGGCCAAGCAGCCGAACCTGCCATCGCCCTGCGTCCCAATCTATGTGCATGGCGTTTCTTGCCGCTCTGAACCGAAGGCTGAAAACCGCCGCTTGGCACGCGCCCTACGCGAGCCCGCTGCCCGCACTGGGGTCGCAACCGATTGGCCACGGATCATCGAAGCGGACCAAGCGGTCGGCGGCGCTTCGGGGCGCGGCCGGCCGATAGGCGGATGCATCCGTCGTGAAGTGGGCGTGGCCCCATCCGGCAAGCTGCTTCCTGATGATCGCAACGAGCCGCCGGTCCGCCACGGCTGCCAGCCCCGGAATATCAACTTCGACTTAATCGGCCCGCCCAACAGGATTTGAACCTGCGCCCTCTCCAGTTCGGCCTTCGATCAAACGCCTGTTACCGAGCGTCCGGAAATCAGCTATCCACCATCCACGGATTGCGCCCGTAGCTCAGCTGGAAAGAGCGTTGCCCTCCCAAGCTGGATTTGAGTTTGCCGAGCGCTAGATAAATCCCTTAATTTCCAAAAGCTTCGCCTCAAAAATCCGACGCGAGTCGTGATCATGACCGCCGTCGGCACGACCACGGCACGCTCGGCTTATGGCCGCTGCTCAGCGTTGTTCTCCCGCGCGCAGGACGTGCTTCCAATGAGCCACCAGAGACACTGTCTTCGTCATCGACGGGAGCACTTCTAAAGCGACGATTGCTGCCGATGCCCCCCGCTGTGCAGCGTCATCTCTCTAGTCCGCCTGCCGCAGATAAATGGTCAACGAGCCGCCCCGTTCGTTTATATCACCCCGCCCGAATGCCCGGGGACTTCAGGCGCGGCCGACCGTCCTTGAATGATATCCTGTCCTCGAATCAACGAAGCAGGCGCCAGGAGTCTCTACCTTGAACAGCATTCCCGGCGGACGCTTTGTCGTGCTCGACTTCGAGACGACCGGCCTCAGCCCAGCCTTGGGGGCTCGTGTGATTGAAGTATCAGCCCGCGAAGTGCTGGATGGTCGAGCAGGCCGCGAGTTACTTACCTTCGTCGACCCAGGCGTTCGCGTGCCCGCGGAGATCACTCAGATCACCGGCATAACCACTGCGATGCTGATCGGAGCACCGACCTCGGCCATAGCCATGCGTCAGCTGGCGTCCTTCATTGGATCGTCGCCCGTCGTTTGCCACAACGCGGGCTTCGATCGAAAATTCTACGAGCATGAGGCGAGCGAATTCCTTGAGGGGCGGCCCGTTCGCACTCTTTGCACTCTGCTGTTGGCTCGGCGCATGTTTCCGGGCCGGAAGAGTTATCGATTGGGCGGCCTCATCGAAGAGATGGGCATTTCGTTCCCTGGACGGCTCCATCGAGCGAGTGCAGATACTTTCGTGACCGCGCACCTATTCGATCGCATCTGCGCAGACGCACGCTCTCTTTGTCGCGCCGAGCATTTCGATGACGACGTGCTGCACCGGCTGCAGCGTGTCCCGGCTGCGCGAGCGCGTGACTGGCTGGCGGCGTTAGGTAGCCCCGACGCAAAATCGCACCGCAAATTTGGATTAGCCGGTGCTGTCGCGCAGAACATCAGCTCGGTGAACTAACCCAAAATGAGTTGTTGCTTCTGAACCATCGTCGGCTTCGATTCCGCATGGACAGAAAGGACGACATCCCCTGGTACTGTCTGGGCCATTCAATCCGACGCAGGGGCCGGCACTCCTCGTCCGATCCACAGTTGGCGAGTTTTGACCAGGCGCCGGGGTTCATTGCGGCTTAGAGGGCGTGCTGCGAAATCTGCTTCGCCGCGCTCGACCACCCCACGATCGTGCCCAACCTGACCAGTATTCGGCCGTAGATCGAGGCGCCTCGTCGTTGATCTCCGGCTGGGCGGTGGCGTTCAGCGTGCCGCTCGCTCGGTGATCGGCATGTTCGACGATGCTGCCACGTCCGTCCGCACTGGCAGGTATAGCCTAGGTGTTTGATCCCGGGCTTTGATGGTGCAGTCTTTTCGCGTGAGTGGAAGGAGGCGCTATGGGCCAGGTTCACCATGGGAGCGCCACGACGACAGAGGCGGTTCGTCGAGCGATACAGCATAGTCATGTCTGGACGGCGCCTGCGGATCAAGGGTTCGGCTTCGGTCATGTGAAGGTCGCGGGTGCGGTCATGTCTTCGGCCTGTCGCTGCGGATGGTGTCATCCGCCGGCCCTGATGGATTCCGCTGATCCGCTGACCTGATCAAGAGAGCGAGCTCGAGGCTC